>JBILUU010000003.1:0-27080 GCA_044370815.1 Bacteroidia bacterium | reverse complement strand
CACTCAAAGGATTTGTCCATGTTGCTCCGCCATCAGCAGAAACTCTTAAACCGGTGATTGTACCTGCGTATAATTTACCTTGATAATATCCTAAGGAATACACATAAGAAAAAGCACTGTTGTAAGTATTGTTAAAGGTCTGTGCAGATGGATCGGTTCCAGGTATTTGGGTGAAGTTGGTACCATCTGTTGATTGCCAGATACCGCTTCCGATACAAGAAGAGTTTCCAGTACCTGGGGTACCTCTTACAGCCATAAGCAATTCTCCTGTTCCTACATAAATTTTACCACTAGGTTCTTGACAAATACTAACCGCAGCAATGTTGTCCCATTGATCACTGATGAGGGACCAAGTGCCACCGCCATTGGTACTTTTCCATAGACCACCATTCACACCACCTGCATACAAGGTTTTACCTGTGGCGTCCTTGTTATCGATAAGGAAGCATCTTGTTCTTCCGCCCACGTTGTCAGGACCCATTTCTGTCCAAGTTAATCCTAAAGAGCCCGCTCTTACACCTGCCATTTCCTTAGCAGCTTGTTTAGCTTCAGCCATAGCATCTAAGGGGATATCACCTGTAATAGCGTTTTTACGAAGATTAAAGTAGTACTGTGCAGCTAAATATGCGGTTCTCGATTTGTCTAAATCATTACCGTCAGTTTGTCTCGGTTGGTATTTGGAACTATTAAAGGAAAAGAACAACAGCAAAACCGCAGCTGCTGAGCCAATTCCCGTTAGGATTTTTCCCAAATGTATTTTTTTAGATTTCATATTGAATTGATTATAATTTTAGTATTAAGTAGTTAAATTAATGTGTTACAAAGTTAGTTAAATAATTTTTTTAATTCAAATAATTATATTAAATGTTTTTCAGCATGATAGGATGACCTTACAAGTGGTCCACTTTCGACATATTTAAACCCAATTTTAAGTGCAATTTCTTTTAGTTTGACAAACTGTTCCGGTCTAATAAATTCCTTCACCGGCAAATGTTTAGGTGTTGGTTGAAGATATTGTCCGAGGGTTAAAATTTGTACACCACTTTTCATTAAATCGTGCATCGATTCAATAATTTCATCTTCGGTTTCACCTAGTCCAAGCATTATTCCTGATTTGGCTTTTAATCCCGCAGCGCTTATCCTAGCTAATACTTCCAAACTCCTATCGTATTTAGCTTGTATACGAACCATTTTGGTAAGTCTTCTTACTGTTTCAATATTGTGCGATACAATTTCGGGTGCTACATCTATAACACGTTGCAAATTTTCCCATTTGCCCTGAAAGTCGGGAAGTAACGTTTCAAGGGTAGTGCCGGGACTTTCCTTTCTAATAGCGTTGATTGTAGCAGCCCAAATAATACTACCTCCATCTTTCAATTCATCACGATCTACTGAGGTGATTACACAATGCTTGATTTTCATCAGTTTCACCGATTCGGCAACCCTTCTCGGCTCGTCCATGTCTACCGGAAGTGGTCTGCCTGTTGCAACTGCACAAAACCCACAAGAACGGGTGCAGATGTTTCCTAAAATCATAAAAGTAGCTGTGCCTGCTCCCCAGCATTCACCCATATTAGGGCAATTGCCACTTTCACAAATAGTGTGTAATTTATGCTCGGTTACTATTTTTCTAACTTCGGCATATTCTTTTCCTGTTGGCAACTTAACACGCAACCAATCAGGTTTTTTGGCAAACTTTTTTTCTATTACTGAAGTACTTTCTTCTATTAGCATAGCATTACTATTATAACCACCTTTTGCCCCAATTAACGGTAACATAAAAGGAAAATGTAAATGGATTGTTTGAATTGAAAGCCATTACTTGCATGGCTTTAGGGTGGAAATCTACAACAACTCCCGCCTCAATCGCTCTTACAACCTCTTGATCGGGGCCGTATTCAAAGCTAACGCCAAACTTACCATAAACTCCGGGGTTGATGCTCAATTCATTGATTCCTTTGAGATAGGGCGCCTTGCCGTAAATATTCTCAACAAAATGTTTTTCAGGATTATATTTCTCTGTAACCAATTCGTATCGGTCAGGAATTATTTGTGAAGGTTTGTATATCTCTAGATAAACAGGTTTTAATATGCCCAATGAGGCACCTGTGTAGTAATTCAATCTAATTTGAAGGGCTCCTGGCAATTCTTCATCAAAAATAACTTTTTGAAAACCGTAACCAGCTCTTAAAAATGAAGCATTATTGAGTTTGCCGTAATAATAACTTCTAGAATTGTTTGAACCTGAACGATTAGAAATTTTAACTTCTTTAGGATGTCTGTATCCAACTAAATCAAAATCGAGCATTCTTTTTAGGGTGCCCGTTTTGTGCTTGCCTCTTCGATAAGATATACCCCAACCATGTGAGTTGATATTAACACCGAAGTAAGATTCGTTTCTTAATTGAATATCAGGATTGTCTAATTCACTTCCGCTAATCATTTGCGCATCCGCCTTGAGGCAGAAAAACAATGAAAAAAACGCTAGGATTAATATGTAAAAACGATAGCTCATTAAATCAAAAACAAAGTTACGCAATAACAATAATTTATTCAAACAAAATTTATTAATTTTTATTATTAAACAATTATATTTGTGATAACAACAAAATTCCAATATAGTTTATGATAACTTCTCAAATTACATACCTAGGCAATCTCCGAACCGAGTCAACCCATGTAGCATCTCAAAATAAAATTACAACCGATGCTCCTGTTGACAATCATGGTAAAGGCGAAGCATTCAGTCCAACCGATTTGATGAGTAATGCCCTCGGGTGTTGTATGCTCACAATTATGGGGATTGCTGCCAATACACATCATATCCAATTGACTGGAACAAAAGTCAATATAACAAAGATTATGCAATCTAACCCAAGGAGGGTTGCGGAAATAAAGGTTGACTTTATATTTCCGCCAAACAACTATAGCGATAAAGATAAGCACATTCTAGAGCAAGCCGCTAAAACTTGTCCCGTTGCGCTTAGCTTGCATCCCGATTTATTGCAAACAATTACATTTAGTTATTGATTCTGTTTATTTGAATAGTTCAATTACGATACTTTCGTATGGTTTCAAAGAGATGTCATTTAATCTTTCGAGTTTGCGATTGTTGATGATATCAATGCCATATTGGCAATCTTTCATAACTTCATAGTACCTGATTGTATCAACCTGAATGTTTTTATTTAGAGTGTTCATTATTACCATAACTTTTTGATTGTTGTGCTGTCTGAAATAGACATATAATCCGTTTTCGGGTACAAACTGAATCAAAGTTCCTTCAGTAATAGCTTTGCATTTTTTACGGTAAGCCGATAATTTTTTAATATGGTTGAATGCTTCATTTTCATTCATGTTTCTGCCTTTTTCGGTAAACTTATTGATGGTATCTTCCGGCCAACCTCCGGGGAAATCAATTCTTACCTTTGCATCCGGATTGCTCCATGCTTTCATCAATATTTCGGTGCCATAAAATAGAGAAGGAATACCTCTTGTGGTGAGCAAAAAATTGATACCTGATTTAAATTTATCCATATTTCCATCAATCATAGACGTGAATCTACTGAGGTCATGATTATCTAAAAATATCACATTATTTTGTGGCTGTTGATATAAAAAGTCTTGTGCTAGGGTGTAGTATATGCTTGCTGCTCCTTCTGTCCATCCAAAATCTTTTGTAAGCGCATTGTTAATTGCATAGTATAGCTCGAAGTCAATGATGCCTGGCATTTCACCATGATATTTTCCTGAGTAAATATTTTTTGCAAATTGAGCCTGAATGGCAGGACCATGTTCCCATACTTCGCCAAATATGGTGAATTGCGGATATTCCTTTCTTATTGAAGCGGTCCATGCTTTCATAAAATCTTGATCGGGGTATGCCCAAGTATCAACTCTAAAACCATTTATACCCGTTGTTTCAATCCACCAAATTGAGTTAGTGATAAGGTAGTTGGCTAGTTGTTCATTTTTTTGATTCAGGTCGGGCATATGTTTATCGAACCAGGCATTTTGCATCAAGTTTTTATCGTATTCCGAGGCATAAGGATCCATGATGCTTGTTGCACGGTAATTGGTACGCGTAAAATGTTTAAATTGATGAAACCAATCCGCAGAAGGCTGCTCTCTATAAATATAGTGTTCATTTCCTGTATGATTAAATACCATATCCATGATTAGCTTCATTTCTTTTTGATGGGCAGTTTTAACTAAATTTTCGTACTCCTGCAAACTCCCAAGGCGCGCATCGATTTTATAATGATCGGTAATTGCATAGCCATGGTATGATTCTTTAGGTTGATTGTTTTCTTGAACTGGATTAAGCCAAAGGGCTGTTGCCCCAAGTTCTTTGATATAGTTCAGATTTTCGATAATACCTTCTAAATCTCCACCATGCCTGCAAAGGATGCTATCGCGATTTATGTTTCTTTGATTGAAACTATCTATAATATCATTCGATGGATTTACATTAGAAAAGCGATCGGGCATAATGAGGTAAATGAAGTCAGATTGACTAATTCCTTTAACGTCCTTTGAATTGCTTTTTCTCTCTAACAATTCATATTTAATGTTCACCGTTTTAATGTTCACCGTTTGTGTGTCAAAATTGAATGATAGGTTATAAACCCCCGGCATAGCATCATCGCTGATCAGTAATTTAAGGTACAAGTAATTGTTCTTTTCTGAAGCTGTTGCTGAAAGAACAGAAATACCACTTGGCGCAATGGTAACCCCGCTAAATCCTGAAATTTGATTACACTTAACAAGTAAGTTCAGCTCCTTGTTCTCCATTTTTGTCCACCAATTTGGAGGATCGATGCGTTGTATTTCGGCCTTTGTTGCTTGTGCATTTACATTAGAAAAACTAAGTATGGCAACTAACGTGTACAAACATAGAATTAGATAGGGTTGTATGTTCAAGAGTTTTGGTGTTTGTTTCGTTTTAGCCATAAGGATATAATTCATAATAATTATTTAGTTTTGTATTTTAATTCAAAAGTAAAGAAAACGTTATTGTCTCATGATTTTAAAGCTGAAAAAACTAAAAAAAATCATCTTTTTATTTATTATTCTGACTAACGAAGTATTAGCACAACCTCTCTCTACCATATTGCCAAAGAATGGCTACGTTTTCAACAGCGATACAGTTGTTTTAAGTTGGAACAGTATAAATAATGCATCATTTTATCAGCTAAAATATTCTATTGATAGCACTTTCAATTCTAATGTATTACAAGTTAATGTTGGATTGCAGACTAGTTATATTCTTAGCGGATTAGGATCAAGCACAACTTATTTTTGGCGGATAGAAGCCGATGTACTCGGGAATATCGTAATTGGAGAAACTTCAAGTTTCAGAAAATTCAAGCCAACAGATATAGGTGGCTGTGCACTTTGGCTTAGGTCAGATACAGGTGTTACATTAAATGGTAGCACAGTTTTGTCGTGGTTTGATTTAAGTTCTAATAGTTATATCGCTGCACAGTCAAGCGCATCTGCACAGCCAACTTATTTTAATAGTGGTATAAATAATCTTCCTTACCTTGCATTTGATGGTAATGATCTTCTCTCAGTTAATTCATTTTCATATGGCTTGAATACCTCGGGTTTTTTGGTGGGAAAAAAGACTAATTCAATTGTTAACCATGGTAATTTTACCTCAGGTACGTATTTTGACTTTGAGATGCAAACCTTAAAATGCGAGGTTGCATTGAATGGGGGAACCACGGGATCCTTCAATGCCATAAACTGGAGCCAGATAACTTTAAAAAGGCAATCAGGCAATTCAAAAGTTTTTATTAACGGTATGCAATCAGGTCAAACAAACCAAACGGCATTGAGTCCCATCTCACCCGGTGCTTTTTGTATTGGAGGCCGTAATCCAATAGTAAATTCTCCCGCTCCTTTAAGAGGTGAGTTGTCTGAGCTCATTGTTTTTAATAACGCAATCGATGATGGCGAAACACAACTCATCCAAAAGTATCTTATGGATAGGTATACACCACAACTTTCTTTAGGACCCGATACAGTTATTGCCGATAATTTTTGTCCTGTAACAATCTCTGCCAATAGCGGATTTATCAACTATCTTTGGTCTACCGGTGAAACCTCTCCATCAATCAATATCAGTAAAACAGGTTTATATGTTGTTCAGGCCACCGACATCTTTGATAGAATTCAGTCAGACAGTATTTTTATCACCTATCCAAACTTTCAGCAAATCAATGTAAATGTTTTGTGTGCAGGAAGTCAGCTGGTTTGGAACACAAATCTCAGTTCACCATACACATTTCTGTGGCAGGATAATTCAATAGGGGATAATTATTTAATTAACCAACCGGGAGACTATTACGTTAAGGTAACCGATTTATTTGGGTGTGAATTTTATTCTGATACGGTTACAATTGCACTTGATAATTTTCCAAGTACAGCATATTTAGGCAATGATACTTCCTTATGCACGGGCAATAGCATTCAACTTCAAAATGGTGCTTCAACGGCTGTGAGCTACTTATGGTCTGACGGTACAAGTAATGATAGTTTATTTATTGCTGGAGGTGGAAATTTTTGGCTAGAAGTAAGTAATGCCAATAACTGTATTGCAAGGGATACTATTTTTATAACGTTAACTGGAATAGCCCCAACGGCCAATTTTACGAGCAATAATGTATGTATTGGATTGTCCACTCAATTTAATGATTTAACGATTGTAGCTCCGGGCGATAGCATTGTTAATTGGGAATGGAATTTTGGGGATGGAAATATTAATAACTCGCAAAATCCAACTAATCTTTATTTGCTGTCTGGCGAGTACCTGGTTACTTTAAAATCGATCAGCCAAACGGGATGTGCAGGTTTGGTAAATAAATATGTTCAAGTGCTACCACATCCCATATTAGATTTTTCAGTAACGAATAGTTGTAATGAAAAATATACCCAATTCACCAATATTTCAAACCTTCTTGGTGGCACCCAAGCCGATATTTTATGGGATTTTAATGATCCCAATAGTGCTAATAACTTCGCCAATGGTAACAGTGTGTTTCACAACTACAATCAAGTCGGGCCATATCAAGTTACTATGGTATTAAATACCATCGAAGGTTGTTTAGACACATTGATTAAACAAATAAATATAAAGCCATCTCCGAATGCTGATTTTGAGCATACCAATTTGTGTGTGGAAGATTCAGTTTTATTCAGAGATATCAGTTTTATGCCTTTTCCTCAGCAAAATCTTTCTCGCGTATGGACCTTCAATGATACAATTGTATCAAATGATTATGAGCCCATGATGTACTATCAAAGCGATGGTATATATCCTGTTAGATTGGCGGTTTTAGCTTCAAACGGCTGCCGCGACACAATAGAAACAACAGTTGAAATCAATAATTATCCTCAACCAATTATCTCGGGTGCTTATCCATGTAAGGGTAGTTTAAGTACCTTTACCGACTCTTCTGCTTGCATTAATTGCCAAATTAGCAGTAGAGCATGGCTGCTTGATGGGATGCAAATTTCTGACTCTATCAGTGCAGGTTTTATGATCAATGAGGTTGGGGCTCATTCGCTTCAACTTATTGTATCTAATAGCAATTCCTGTCAATCAACTAAAACCATAGATTTTAATATCAATCCCCTTCCTTTGGCCGATTTTACTAGTAATTTGTCTTTTGGTAGTCCGCCTCTGGAAGTGATTTTTCAAAATCAGTCGTTGAATGCTAATGAATTCCATTGGAGTTTTGGCGATGGAGCCGAAAGTGATTTTTTTGAACCTTTTTACTTATATAATGATACAGGATTGTATACTGTTAAGCTAACTGTAAAAGATACAAATGGTTGCACTAATTCTACAAGTGCGTTTATTAAATTATTACCTAAGAGCATTGATGTGGCGATATTAAGTGCTGATGTAACTGTTAAAAATGGCTATTTGTTTACCGACATTAGGTTTATTAATCTAAGTTCATTAACCATTAATTCATTTGACATACTAATTAGTGGTAGCAGCAATACCAATAATCTTATAGAGAGGTGGGAGGGGCGCTGTTTTCCAGGAGAAATAATGACCTACCGTTTAAAATCCTCTATTTTTCAATCAGCAGAAAATCTGACCGATTTTATGTGCTATGAAATTAGTAACATTGATCAAGGTGTTGATGAATATTTCGATAACAATAGATTTTGTGCTGTTCTTAATGATAAAAATTTCGAGTTGTCAGGCATCTATCCTAATCCTGCATTTGATAAAGTATTTTTAAATTTATTATCAAGTAATCAGGCAAATTGCACGTGTGAAATAATTGATTTTAAGGGATCTGTAGTTCAATCAGAAGTATTAAATATCCCAGCTGGATTCAGTTCAAAATCTATTGATATTTCTGGGTTATCAAGTGGTGTGTACACTATTAAAATTAATATTGGATCTGATATACATACAAAAAAAATATCCAAGATAAACACTCAGTAGTGCAGTTTATAAGTAATTTAATTTGCACTAGTAGAAAATTGCAGAGTAAAAAAATGATTCTTAGAGATTGAATAATTTTTTGCTTTGCTCGGCTCGCTTTCTAATCATGGGGTGGAGATAACTTTAAAATACTTTCAAAAAGTATTTAAATATCATCGAATTATAATTTAATTTGTAAAAAATATTAAACAAGTGAAACATAAAAAAGTCATCATTTCCGGTGGGCCTGGTTTCGGAAAAACTTCAATCATAGATGAGCTTGAAAGCAGGCAATTCATTTGTATGCCTGAAGTTTCTCGGTCAATTATAAAGGAGCAATTGGCACTTGGCGGAGATGTTTTGCCTTGGAAAAATCTTGAAGCATTTAGTAATTGTTTGTTTGATAAGCGGGTAATGCAGTTTGAAGATGCACCAATGCATCAATGGGTGTTTTTTGATAGGGCAATTCATGATATATTGGCCTACATGGACAGGATAAATCTTAAAGTCCCCAATGAATTTCTTTCAAAATTGAGTGAATGTTTATATCATTCAGACGTATTTATTGTTCCACCTTGGAAGGAAATCTTCAGAAATGATGATGAAAGGCAGGAGGACTACGAAACCGCATGTGAAATTCATGAGCATATTCTGAATACCTATTTCAAATTCGGCTACAATGTGATTGAACTACCCAAAGTTTCAGTTGATGAAAGGGCAGATTTTATCATCAATCACATAGGTATTTCAAAGAATTGAGATGATGAAAAATATCATTCACTATCTGAAATTATTGTCTTGGAAATATTTTTCATTTTTAAGGCCTGCGCAGATTAAAATTGGTGGCAAACTCAAAATATCGTTTCAAACAAAAATTTTTCTTGTAGGTAATTCAACCATAGAAATTTTAGGAAATGCTGATTTTACGGAAAGTCAAATTTACCTTGAGCAAAGTATTTTGCAAGCCCATGATATCAGTATTTGTAATTCGGAAATTAAATTGTTTGATACCTCATTTGTTGTAACTGAACGAGCTCAAATTAATTATTGCCTTTTTAATAT
The DNA here is from genome assembly GCA_044370815.1 of Bacteroidia bacterium. GTDB lineage: Bacteria > Bacteroidota > Bacteroidia > UBA4408 > UBA4408 > CAIKXD01. The sequence goes on along the minus strand of JBILUU010000003.1, from coordinate 17,566 downwards.
TTCTGAATCGTCAGTACAAGGTGAAGAGAACTTTAGGATTATTTCATACAACATCAGAGTTGATAAGAGTAAGATTCAAGTTGGCAGTTATTTCTGTATTTTGAGGAGCAATGAGCAATTGGGGATTATAAACCTTGATCATGTTCATTTTAAAGGTGGTAACAATACCCGAATTCAGGCGGATATTAATGCAGTGAAAGCAGCACTAGTTTTTGGTAGCAATACCTTTGTAAACAAGGGATCTAAAATAAGTTGCATGAATAGCATTGAAATAGGTGATTATGTCATGATTTCCTATGACTGCGACATCATAGATAATAATTCACATCCATTAAATTACCTCGGAAGAAGGAAGGAGATTGACGATGGATTTCCAAATGGGACTAAGCAAAGTGAAAAATTTGAAATTTTGTCAGCTCCCATTATTATCAAAAACGATGTTTGGATTGGCATGAAATGTCTTATTTTGAAGGGAGTAGTCATTTCGGAGCGCTCAATTGTTGCTGCAGATACCAAAGTAAACAAAAGTATTGAAAGCGATACTATTTATTATGGCAGTCGGTCAAAGAAATTAGTTTATGATTGAGGCGTATAATTCGAAGCAAAACTTGGTTGCTTCTTTTTTATCAAACTTTTTTTGTTTATTTGCGAGCAAGATCAATAAATTAAATTTTGAGCAATAATCCCGAAAATACAACTTGGACAGAAATCATCACACCTAAAAAAGGCTTGTTAGATTTTAATTTAAAGGAAGTTTGGGATTATCGTGATTTAATCATGCTTTTTGTAAGGCGCGATTTTGTATCGTCTTATAAACAGACTGTACTTGGTCCGATATGGTTTTTTATTCAACCATTGCTCACATCGGTAATTTTTATTGTAATATTTACACAAATAGCACAACTCCCAACTGCTGGCGTTCCACCTTTGCTATTTTTTTTAACTGGAATTACATTGTGGAATTATTTCTCTGAGAGTTTAACCAAGACGTCTAATGTTTTTGTGTCCAATGCCGGCATTTTTGGTAAGGTATATTTCCCTCGATTAACCAATCCCATTTCGATTGTGATTTCAGGTTTGTTTAAATTGGGTATACAATTATTATTGCTCTTAATAGTGCTTGCTTACTACGTAATTAATGGAAGTTTGAATTTCGAGCTTTCATTCAAATTATTGTGGCTTCCATATCTTATATTGTTGATGGCCTCTCTGGGTCTCGGCTTAGGAATAATTTTTTCATCATTAACCACCAAATACCGTGATTTAAGTTTTTTGTTACAGTTTGGTATTCAGTTGCTCATGTATGCCACTCCAGTTATTTACCCGCTTGAAACAGCTAAAGGTAAACTAAGGGCTATACTTGAACTTAACCCGCTCACCTCCATTGTGGAATGCTTCAGATCTCTCATACTTGGTCAAGGGATTTATGATTTGGGGGGGATATTGTATTCAAGCATTTTTGCAATCGTCACACTTTTTTTTGGTATTATGATTTTTAATCAAATTGAAAAGTCTTTTATGGATACCGTTTAGTTTACAATTTATTTTATGGCACGAACGGTAATAGAGATTGAAAATCTGTACAAACAGTACAAACTTGGCGCAGTCAGCACAGGAACGATTTCGCATGATTTAAATCGATGGTGGCATCGACTGAGGGGCAAAGATGATCCTTATCAGAAGATCACAGGAATCAACGATAGAACTCAAAAAGCTACAGGCGAGTATGTTTGGGCATTAAATGATATCAATTTTGCTGTCAATGAAGGTGAGGTTCTAGGTATTATTGGCAAAAATGGAGCAGGAAAAAGTACCTTGTTGAAAATTTTATCAAAAGTTACAGGGCCAACAAAAGGCAGCATCAAAATTAATGGACGAATCGCAAGTTTGCTTGAAGTTGGAACAGGGTTTCACCCCGAGTTGAGTGGAAGGGAAAATGTTTTTTTGAATGGTGCTATATTAGGTATGAATAAAGCTGAGATCAAAAGAAAATTTGATGAGATAGTTGATTTTAGTGGTGTTGATAAATATATAGACACCCCTGTGAAGAGATACAGTAGTGGCATGTATGTTAGACTAGCTTTTGCAGTGGCTGCATATCTTGAATGTGAAACATTGATTATCGATGAGGTGCTTGCAGTAGGTGACTCTGATTTTCAGAAAAAGTGTTTGGGTAAAATGAAACAAGTAAGCAGCAGCGAAGGGAGAACTGTACTTTTTGTGAGCCATAATATGGCAGCTGTTGAGAATATTTGTTCTCATGCATTGGTCTTGAAAAATGGCACCGTAGCATTCGACAAAGGGCCTGCAAAGTCAGCCATTCAATTTTACAATCAATCAGTTGTGGGAGAATTGGTGAATACTCAATTTATTGATAGGAAAGATCGGGCCGGAAATGGTCATTTGATATTTACAGGTCTAGAATTCCTTGATGAAAATAACCATATCATTGATCAACCTTTTTGTGGAGTAAAAATAAAAATACGACTTCATTACCACTGCAAGGTAAAGCTCAGAACTGTGTCGGTTGCCATTGGCTTTAATTCTTTGAGCGGTGAAAATAAATTTATTGTGTCAACAGAACTGTTGGATAAAGACTATAAAAATATTGACACAGATGGTTTCTTTGAATGTGTAATTGATAAGTTTCCTCTGTCTGCTGGCAGATATTTGATCAACGTTTTCTCGAAAACAGAAGGAGGTGAAATACTTGATTGGATTCAGGAGGCGCTCAGTATTGACGTTGAAAATGGAGATTTTTATAATACGGGTAAAAGCATTACCACTAATCATCAGAGTGTGTTAATAGAGCACTATTGGAAATAAAATAAAATCATAGAATCATTAATTATACTCAAACTTAATTCAGTAATAGCATAAGAGTAAAAATGAAAATAATTGCGCGATATAGAGATTTTAAAAATGATTTTTTACTTTTTAAAACATTGCTTTCTAAGTCTACCTCTAAAGGTAATTCATACTTGAACGGTTTCGCATCATGGAGCCAATTTTTAAAATGGAGGCACTCACTAACAGATGGTGTAAGCAGTATCTCCGAAAGAATGCCTTGGATGACGATTGATGCCATTGAAATGCTTGAGGATAAATTGAGCAATCAGGCACGAGTATTTGAATTTGGCGGAGGTGGCAGTACACTGTTTTTCTTGGATCGTGTTGCTGAGGTTAACACCGTGGAGCATGACTCCATTTGGTTCGAAGAGTTACTGAAAAACACAGAAAAATCAAAGAAATGGAATGGCTTATTAATGGAACCTAAAAGGATTGATAATTTCTCTTCATTGAGCCAATCAAATCCAGAGCATTACATATCTGATGATCCAAAGTTTATTAATTTTTCATTTGAAGATTACGTTAAAGCAATCGATAAATTTCCGGACAACTATTTTGATTTAGTTTCAATTGACGGACGCTCCAGGCCTTCATGCATCAAACATGCTATTTCAAAAATAAAAAAAGGTGGTTGGTTGTTGCTTGATAATGCCGAGCGAGAATATTATCAGCCGGCAATGGACTTGCTAAAACCAGAATCCTTTAAGGTTGTACTAAACAAAGAGGGCTTGTTAATATTCTGCAGATGGACAACAACAACACGGATATGGGAAAAAATATAGGGTTATCTTTTTTGTGCTAATTTTACCATTTAAACATGAAAAAAATAATTTCAAAAATAATTCATACTGTATTCCCTAAAAAATTTTTAGCATTCTTATTTCCAAAGAAATACAGCGATAAGTACTATTATAACAGGTTCATCAATGTGCATGATGAAGTCGCAAAAAAATCTTTTTTCCTTTATTTTAGAAGAGATTGCTTGATGGAGGCCAAAATTTTAGAAAAAGGTCTGTATGGCGGTTGGGAGAAAGAGTCTTTTAAAATATGGGCTAATCTTTCACAAAATAGCAATATCATATTCGATATTGGAGCCAACACCGGTATTTTTTCAATGCTCGCAGCCAACAACAACAATAATGCTAATATTATTGCAGTTGAGCCGGTAAATTTGAATTGTGAATTATTGAATATGAATATCGCTAAAAATAAATTTAATATACATGCCGAAAAGGTTGCAATAAGCGATAAGGAAGGCACCGCCAAGATGTTCATGCTCAAGGATCAGTTAAATTACATGACAAGTGTAAACGATGATAGATATGCTAAACATCCCGAAATTAGAGGAAATGCTGATGTGGTAGAAATTGAAGTGCCAATTGTTCCATTCAGTAAAATATTTGAAAAATTTCAACTTGCCACAATTGACTTAATTAAAATTGACGTTGAGGGCCATGAAATTACCGTTCTCAAGGGGATGATGCCTTATCTTAAAAAATATAAGCCAGCCATCTTGATCGAGGTCATTGGAGACGAGAATGCACAAGTAATGAATTTAATGTTCGATGAAATTGGGTATTCATATGTGGCAATAGATGAAATAAATCCATCAAAGGTTGTTGAAAAACTATGGGATAACCATCATCATAACTTTTTGGTTTGCATGCCTGTTCACATCCAATTACTCAAAAAGTTACAGCTCGTATCATAATTTTCTACAATGCCTGCGCCTATTGCCATATTTGTTTTTAACCGACCCTTGCATACTAGGCAAACTCTAAGGTATCTAAGTGAATGCACTGGCATTGAAAATACAATAGTATACATTTTTGCAGATGGCAAAAGGAATGATGAAACTGCAGATGGATTGAAGCAAATTGAAGAAGTAAGCAACATTATTGGGTCAGTAAAAATAGGAAAGCAAACTATCATCTGTGAAAGAGGCAGTAATTTAGGATTGGCTAAAAATATTATTGCAGGGGTTGGTGAAGTTATAGAACAGCATGAGCAAATAATCGTGCTGGAAGATGATATGGAAGTAACAAAGGGATTTTTAAGTTATATGAATACTGCACTCGAACTGTATAAAAATGAGTCACAGGTTGGATGCATTCACGCATGGAATTATTTGATGGAAACATCTGCCAATTCAGATACTACCTTTTTTTTAAAAGGTGCTGATTGCTGGGGTTGGGCTACCTGGAAAAGAGCATGGAAATTTTTTAATGCCGATGGTCAAGCGCTATACAATCAAATCCAATCATCCCGAAAAGAATGGGATTTCGACCGTAGAGGCACACATGCTTATACATCAATGCTAAGTGATCAAATTGCGGGTAAGAATAATTCATGGGCCATTCGTTGGCATGCTTCCTTGTTTTTAAATAATATGTATTGCCTTCATCCCAATATGCCTCTGCTAAGAAATATAGGTCTTGATAATTCTGGGACGCATTGCGGAGACAAGATTTACGAGCAGCATCCTGTAGATGATATTCAACTTTCAAAAATTACCATAAAAGAAGCTGAGTGGTTTTTCGAAGCATTTCGTAAAACACAGCAGCCGCCTCCCGATAAACCAACAACATGGCAACAATCAAAAAAATTATTAAAGCGCTTGTTCCGCCTCTAGTTTTTACAATTGCCCGAAAATCAGGCATTACACCTACTTCGATTGGGGTAAAAACTAACCAAACTTGGTCAGGCGATTATCCTAATTGGAAAGACACAGAAGCGCTTTGTAGTGGTTATGATAGCCAAAATATTCTCGAGAAATGCAAGAACGCCTTGCTCAAAGTTAAGAATGGAGAAGCTGTTTATGAGCGGGATAGTGTGATATTTAGCGAAGTTCAATATAGTTTTGGATTGTTAGCTGGATTACAACGCGCAGCTTTGGAGAACAGTGGAAAATTAACCGTGCTTGACTTTGGCGGAAGTTTAGGTAGTACTTATTTTCAAAATAAATTTTTTTTAAATGCATGCAAGGAGGTTAATTGGTGTATTGTTGAGCAGTCTCACTTTGTTGATTGCGGAAAAACATTTTTTGAGGATAATCAACTACAATTTTTTTACTCTATCGGTGATTGTCTAGCCAAGCATAAACCTGATGTGGTTTTGCTATCATCGGTATTGCAGTATCTTGACAAACCATACGATTGGTTAAATCAACTGATGTCGTATAACATACCATACCTAATTATTGACCGAACTGCAATGTTGGATGAAGATAAAGACCTGCTTACTATTCAGCTGGTACCTGATGAAATTTATAAAGCCAGTTATCCATCATGGTTTTTCTCAAAAAGCAAACTTGAACGAATATTATTGAAGGATTATAAATTAATTTCTTTCTTTGACAGTGGATTTACCCCTCCCACAGTGGTCAATGATAAGCATAAAGTGTATTGGGGAGGGTTTATTTTGAAAAGATGAAATATTTAAACTTAGGATGCGGAACTCATTATCATGAGGGCAGTGAATGGACAAACCTTGATTTTGTTTCTTCAGGCCCGCGTGTAATTGCACATAATTTATTGCAGGGGGTTCCCTTTCAATCTGAAACCTTTGATCTGGTTTATCATTCTCATGTGCTCGAACATTTTTCCAAGCAAGATGGCGAAAAGCTTATAGAAGAATGTTTTAGAGTGTTAAAACCTGGTGGTGTAATTCGTATTGCCATCCCCGATTTGGAGCAAATAGTTAGAAACTATCTCAGATTTTTAGAAGCAGGAATGCAACAACCTCACGATGAAAATATCAGGTGTAATTATGAATGGATGATGATAGAAATGTATGATCAAACAGTAAGAAATCAAAGCGGAGGAAATATGGCAGCCTATATTTATCAGGATCAGATGATCAATGAGGATTTTGTTTATGAACGTATAGGGGAGGAGGGACGAGCGCTTCGAAAGGGGTATTTATCTAATCAAATGCAATCAAGTCATGGTAAGCCGGTAAGTATTTCAATGGTGAAAAGGATCAATGCCTCTATTCGTTATCGGTTACGTAGGTTTTTTATTAAGCAATTACAAATTGATGAACGTGCCCATCAAATAGGTAAATTCAGATTAGGCGGTGAGATTCATCAATGGATGTATGATCGTTATGCGCTATCAAATTTGTTAATTAAAAAGGGTGGAGATAAAATAAGCATTAGAGGCGCTTTCGACAGCTATATTAGCAATTGGGAACATTACGGAATTGATGGCAAAAATGGGAAGGTTAGAAAACCTGATTCTCTGTTTATCGAAGCAATCAAGAAATAAATGCAGCACCTAGCTACTTTTTTCGATAAAAATTATCTTTCAAGAGGGATTGTTCTGTATCAATCGCTCAGCCAGGCATGCAGCGTGTTTAAGTTATATGTATTGTGTTTAGATGATACTGTTTTACATTATTTTGAAGAGCATAAAGCTATATTTCCTCATGTGGTTACCATTACCATGGAGGAGTTTGAAAGGGATGATCAGGACTTATTGGTATGCAAGAAAAATAGAAGTAAAATTGAGTATTATTTTACCATTAGTCCATGCTTACCGCTTTATTTGTTGAGTCGATTTCAAATTCCCCACATTTGCACCTTAGATGCAGATATTTTGTTCCTATCGCCATTGGACACTGTTTTCGATAATCTCACCCAATACTCTATTATTATAACCCCGCATAAATTTTCAAAGCAAATTTTATCCTCCGAAAAATATGGAAAGTTTAATGTGAGTTTTCAAATATTTAAAAATGATGAGATCGGACTAAAGTGTCTTCATCATTGGAGGAAGCAATGTATTGAGTGGTGTTATGATCAATATGATGAAAAAAATGATCGCTTTGCGGATCAAAAGTATCTTGATTCTTGGCCTCAAAGCTATGGAGAAAAGTTGCTTGTATTGGATGATGACGTTTGTGGTTTGGCAGCTTGGAACCTGAATAATTATGTGATTGCGAGAAATCAAAATCAATTTTTATCAAATGGCCAACCCATCATTTTTTATCACTTTCATAACTTCAAAATATTAGGAAAAAATTGGGCTGCCAATGGATTCGATAAGTATAAAGTAATTCCTAGTGATGACATTCACTATTTGTATTTGCATTACTGGAGCTTATTGGAGTCGCATAACAAAAATATTGGTACTAAGCTTGACTTTTCAGAAAGGACAAATTTATCGGGTAATTTGGGGAATAAGTTAAATAATGAGAGATTTGTGTACTTCAAACTGTTTTCAAAAAATATCTTTTATTTCGACTATTTGAAAATGCCTGAATTGATTAGAAAAATAATTTACAAACTAAATGGCTGAATTAATTCATCTTAAAACTTTCAAGGACTCGCGCGGTGCCCTTACGGTGATAGAAAAAATATTGCCATTTGATATAAAACGTATCTTTTATATCTACGGAGTTGATGACTCTGTTAGAGGGAAACACCGACATCATGCTACCATACAGGCTGCTATTTGCGTAAAAGGTTCTTGCATCATATCAAATGATGATGGATTTAAACAAGAGGATTTTTTGCTCGACTCACCTGAAAAATGTCTCATCCTTCATCAAGCAGATTATCATTGGATGCACCAATTTACTCCCGATGCGGTGCTATTAGTTATGGCATCCGAATTTTTTAACCCTGATGACTATATTTATGAGCCATACAGATAATATTATACCATACGAAAATTTAAACCTCCTCAACAAGCAATTTGAAGCTGAGTTTCAACTCAAATTTGAGTCATTTATTAAAAATGGTTGGTACATATTAGGCAATGAGGTAAAACTGTTTGAGACTGCCTTTGCTTCCTATTGTAATAGCCGCTTTGCTTTGGGAGTTGCCAATGGCTTAGATGGTTTGGAGTTGGCACTGCAGGTATTCGAATTTCCTCCACAGTCAGAAATTATTGTCCCATCCAACACTTACATTGCTACAATTCTTGCAATCGTTAATGCTGGCCACATTCCTGTTTTAGTTGAACCTGAATTGGATACCTACAACATAAATCCCGATTTGATAGCCGAAAAAATAACAGCAAGAACCAAGGCCATAATGGTTGTTCACTTGTATGGAAGGGTTGCCAAGATGGATGATTTATTATCAATCGCAAACAAACACGGCCTTAGGGTGATTGAAGATTGTGCGCAAGCACATGGTGCAAAGTTTAAAGATGAAAAAGCCGGAACATTTGGTGATATTGGGGTATTTAGTTTTTATCCAACCAAAAATTTAGGTGCGCTAGGTGATGCAGGTGCTGTAGTTACTAATGATGAAACCATTTTCAATAAGTTGCATGCGCTCAGAAATTATGGTTCTGAAAAGAAATATTTTAATAAATATGTTGGAAGAAATTCACGATTAGATGAATTACAAGCGGCATTTTTGAATGTGAAATTGCCATATCTTGATGCTATTAATGAGCACAAGGTGAACTTAGCAAACATGTATCATCAACACCTTGTTAATGATGTTGTGAAGCCTCTTAAACATCCTGATTATTATCATATTTATCACATTTATAATATCAGAACTAATAGGCGAAATGAATTGAAACAATATCTGTTAGAGCAAGGTATACATACCGAGATTCATTATCCTCGTCCTCCGCATTTACAGGAAGGATATCAAATCTTTTTCATTGGGCAGCATTTTCCTATTAGTGCCGAAATTCATGAAACTACACTTAGTTTGCCAATTTCCTATGCCAATACAGCAGATGATGTGGAGCGTGTGATTGCAGCTGTAAATCATTTTTTTAATTAATAAAGGTACTCCTAAGTTAATGAAATTACCCAAAATTTCAGTCATCACACCATCTTATAACCAAGGACAATACTTGGAAGAAACCATTCTTTCGGTGTTGAGTCAAAATTATCCCAACCTCGAATACATCATCATGGATGCTGGTAGCACCGATAATTCTGTTGAGGTAATCAAAAAGTATGCTTCTCAAATTACCTATTGGCAAAGTGAAAAAGATAAAGGGCAGGCCGATGCAATAAATAAAGGTTTTGAGCGCGCCACAGGCGATATATTGTGTTGGCTAAACTCCGATGATTATTACACGCCCGGAACACTGCAATTTGTTGCCAACACTTTGGACTGTCAAAAAAAAGAAATTCTATTCGGGGAAGTGAATCACTATAAGGAATCTGACGGCAGCTATTTGATGAGCAACGTGAGTAATAAACTTAAAAACTATCGGTTAGAGTTGTACGATTATATCATTCAACCGGGAAGTTTTTGGACAAGAAAAACCTGGGAGCAAACAGGTGTGCTGAATATTGAATTGCATTTTGTATTTGACTGGGATTGGTTTTTGAGGGCGCAACAAAATCAGACCAAGTTTACCTATACTCACCGCAACATGGCTGTATATCGAATTCATGAAGCACACAAAACAGGAACAGGAGGTGAAAAACGGATCAAAGAAATTGAATATATGTTGCGTGCCTACAGCAATGAAAAAATTCTAAACGCTTATATTTTCATGCGCGATCACAGAAAAAAAGTGGATGAGGTATTGAACTTTATGGTAAATAAAAAACTCACCAGATTTGATATGAAGGCACTGCGACTTGCTTATCCTTCAAAACTGCTTAGCATCACTGATATTGAATTGCGGCAGTTGTACGAACTCAGTTGATAAACATTAATAAAACCTCACCACTTGATGTATGCACCTGTCGTTGTTTTTGCCTATAACAGGGCGGCTTTGCTGAGTAAATGCATCGAACATTTACTTTCCTGTCCCGAAGCTCCTGAAACTGAATTGTATATTTTTTGTGATGGACCCAAGGATCATGCCGGTGAAGAAGAAAGGAATTCTGTTTCAAAAACTCAATATGTTGCGCAAGCGATTACCGGATTTAAGCATACGCATGTTGTGGTTCAAACAACTAATGCAGGGCTCACACAATCGGTGTTGAACGGTTTAACACAAGTGTTTAAGTCAAATGCGTATGCGATCATCATTGAGGACGATATCATGGTGGGTAATCAGTTTTTAACCTTCATGAATCAAGCTTTGCCTGCATATGCAGATGAAACAAAGGTGGCGGGCATCTCGGGGTATTCTTTTCCAATTGGCGAATTTGATCCATACTTTTCAAGAACAGGCTCATGCTGGGGATGGGCCACCTATAGCAGGGTTTGGAACGATTTTTTAAAATCAAGAGCGCAGCTTGATTTGTCATTGATTGATAAAAATGAACTGAATTTGTTCAATGTGTATCAAAATATATACAGCGATATGTTTAAGCAAAGCAAACAATCGCTCATTCAATCGTGGGCAATAGAATTTTATTTGTATTACTTTACCAGAAAGCAATACTTTTTAATGTCGGGTGTAAATCTCATCACCAATCAAGGGTTTGACGGAAGTGGCACACATCAGCAAAAAGGTAATTTTTTAACCGATTATAACCCTGTAGGAACAATGTCATCCATCAATTTTCCAAATCAAATTTCGGAGCTTGTTAACGTGAGACAGAAAATTGAAAAGTTGTATCGAAATGGTTTTGGTAAACCCACTTTCATTAAAGCTATTTTAGGGAAATTAATGTCAAAGTTTTTTTACAAATAATCCCTTTGCTTTTTTTCAAGGTGATAGATAAGCATCAATAAAATTTTATGCTTGTATAAAATGAAAAGATTACTTTTAGGCGATGAAAAAGTTGATCGTTAAATGTCTACAAAAGATTATTTACAAAACCTCCTTGCAAAATTACATTGTAAGGCAGCATGAGAGAGATTTAATTAATCATAACCTTCACAAAGTAACCGGTAAATCAGTAATCTTTTACCCCGAAACCATTGTTTCAAACCAACAAAATAAGCCCGAGCATATTGTTATTGGTGAACAAACACATGTTAGAGGAACATTGCTCATTTTTAAGTACGGAGGTAAAATTACCATTGGTAATCATTGTTACATTGGAGATGGCAGTAGAATTTGGTCGGGTGATGCAGTTAAAATTGGCAATCATGTGCTTATAGCGCACAATGTAAATATTATTGATACGCAAGCGCACGAATTACATGCCGATGAAAGAAGCAAAAGGTATGTAGATTTGATTGAAAACGGACCATGGGAGCAAAAAGGCAATATTGCCTCCAAACCAATTGTCATTCATGACAAAGTTTGGATCAGCTTTAATGCCATCATCTTAAAAGGTGTAACAATAGGAGAGGGAGCGGTGGTAGCTGCAGGAAGTGTTGTTACAAAGGATGTTTTACCCTACACCATGGTTGCCGGAAATCCTGCTAAGTTCATTAAAAATGTAACTTAAATGATGATGCGAAAAATAATGAATAGAATTAAAGGGTTGACACAACAACATCAACAAAACAATTTTTTAGGTAAAGATTTGAGTAAACTTTATCGTGGTATCGAGGAAGTAAAATTGCTTAACGCAAAAATACTTTCACAACAAAATAGAATGGCGCAAGAGGAGATACTCCATAATTTGAATAAGGCCGAATTCAAGGTTTTCTCCCAGTGGGGCGATGATGGAATTATTCAGTTTTTAGTCGACTATCTTGAGCCCGAGAACCACCTATTTATTGAGTTTGGAGTAGAGAATTATGAAGAAGCAAATTCCAGATTGCTGATGATTAATAATTGTTGGAAAGGCCTTGTAATGGACTCCTCTCAAGAGCATATCAATCATATCAGAAAAAGTGATGTATATTGGAAGTATCAATTGGAGGCCATGCCTGCCTTTGTAAATAGAAATAATATTAACAACCTCTTGCAAACATATCTAAAAGGAAGTCAAGCCGACTTAATGATAATTGATATTGATGGAAATGACTATTGGATATGGGATGCAATTGATGTTACAAATCCTACCATTGTAATCGTAGAATACAATAGTATATTTGGCTGCGACAGGGCCATCACGATTCCTTACAAAGATGATTTTTTTCGCACACAGTCCCATTACAGCAATCTTTATTACGGTGCTTCCTTGCCTGCTTTGTTTCATTTAGCCCAACAAAAAGGTTATCAGTTGATTGCCTGTAATAGTAATGGTAATAATGCTTATTTTGTGAGAGCAGATAAAATGAAAAAACTTAAGGCACTTGCACCGTCACAAGCATTTCGTGCTGCATCATTCAGAGAAAGCCGTACAGTCGATCATCAACTCAGTTATTTAAATGTAGAGGCAGCGCAGCAATTATTATCTGGCCTGCCTGTGTATAATGTGATGACGGGCAAAGAAGAAGCATTTTAGATGAGGATGGAGGCAATGAACATACTGGTTATAGGTAGTAATGGTTTTATCGGCAGTCATGTCTCCATGTTTTTAAGGACCAAGGGCTATCGTGTGGTTGAAGCTGATATCATTTCCACAAAAGCGCATACCTTTATCTTGCAACCTGATTTGTCTAACCTTGCTCAACTCTTTACCTCGCAGCAGTTCGATTTTTGTATCAATGCATCCGGAAGTTCAACAGTGAGCTATTCCATTACGCATGAAGCAGAAGATTTGGTTTTGAATTATGATAACGTGGCAGCAATATTAAGTTGTATTAAAAACTATCAATCAAGTTGCGGGCTAATCAATTTGTCGAGCGCTGCTGTTTATGGAAATCCTACAATATTGCCTGTACGCGAGACAGATAATACACAACCGATATCTCCCTATGGCAAGCATAAATTAATGAGCGAGCAGTTGTTGCACAGGTATTATGTGGAGTATGGCATACCAACCCTGAGCTTAAGAATATTTTCAGTTTATGGCAATGGATTAAAGAAACAATTGTTTTGGGATATTTATTGTAAAACGCGTTCATCTAAGGTAATTACGTTATATGGTACAGGTGCCGAAACACGCGATTTTATTCATATAGAAGATCTCATGCAGGTGTTTGATAAGGTGCTTAATAAGGCCATTTTTAATGGTGATGCCATCAATGTGGCGTCAGGTAAATCTTATTCAATTAATGAAGCCGCAATATCCCTTTTATCTTACCTAGGTGATGATTTTAAGATAGCATTTAACGGAGTTCAACAAGCAAGTGATCCATTATACTGGTTAGCCGATATCAGTCGTTTGTCGCAGTTGGGTTTTTGTCCGAACATAGCCCTGGAAAGTGGGCTACAACAATATGCATTATGGCTGAAAGAATTAAATTAGGTTTGGTTTTCAAATATGATGAGGCCTGGATTGCGGGGAGCTATTATACACTCAATTTGATTCATGCACTTAAAACTTTGCCTGAAGAAGAGCAGCCCCAAATCATTTTGTTTACAGATAGAGAGGAGGATAGAAAAAAAGTAGAAGAGATAGGATATGTTTATTTAACTCATAGGGCCTACATGCCAAAGTTCAATTTGATTGAAAAGCTGCTGAACAAAATTTCGCGCAAACTGAATGGCAAAAACATAGTTGAAAAAAGAATGCGCAACCATGATGTTGATTTTGTATTTATGCAAAGAAGAAGTTGGGAAACCGATTTGCTCGAAAATTCTAAAAAAATATTTTGGATTCCCGATTGTCAAGAATTGATCATGCCTGAACTTTTTTTCAAGCGCGAACTAGATGGCCGCAAGCATGTGTACAATGAAATTATTGAGGCAGGCAGTAAAATTCTTTTCAGCAGTATCACCGCCAAGGAGCATTTTAGGAGCTTTTATCCTCAAGCAAGTAATCCTATGCATGTGGTTAATTTTGCAGTTGTGCATCCATCCATAGCGCAAGTTGATATACAAATCTTGAAAACAAAATATAATTTGAGCAGTACTTATTTTATGGCACCCAATCAGTTTTGGGTTCATAAAAATCATCAAGTGGTGCTCGATGCAGCGTTGCTATTAAAAGAGCAAAACATACCGGTGCAAATTGTTTTTACCGGCAAAGAAAACGATTTTCGAGCACCGGAATACACCAATCAACTTAAGCAATTTGTTATTGATAAAGGGTTGAGCGAGCAAGTAAAGTTTTTAGGGTTCATTCCTCGCGAGCATCAATTATGTTTAATGAACAATTGTAGAGCAGTGATACAGCCCTCCTTGTTTGAAGGATGGAGCACTGTGGTGGAAGATGCCAAAGCATTGAACAAGTGGGTAATTTTATCCGACATTGCTGTGCATCGTGAGCAACTTAGCATCAATGTAGATTATTTTAATCCAAAGGATAGTAAAGATCTTTCACAGCTTATAAAGTCGCACATTACAAACGAAAGGAAGGTGGCGAAACTGGATTATCATTTTCAATTGAAGAAATTTGGAAAGGGATTTTTAGAGATGCTCAAGCATCCTTAGTCAATCTTCAATTCGAATGAACTAAAATATCCTAGGCATAGCCGGCAGTGGCACCAACGAATCAAGCAGGGTAATATAGGCCTCACGCGCAAATAGCGACATCACAATTAAAATCGCAGCCAAAATAAAAGAGTATTGATACTTATTTTCGCTGATCTCTTTCAACTCTTCCTTTTCGGGTGTAAAGGCATTGAATAAATTTATGGATACATAGTTTACCAGCAATGCCACCACCAATCCAATTGCTAAAAATTCTCCAATATACATTGAAGCACTCAATATAAGAGAACCTGCAGCTGTTTCATTGCTGCTGATGATGCGAAGTGTATTCAATAAGGGAGCTAATGTGCCCGAAAGTATATATCCTGTAGAAAATAAAACGGCTGCTAGTAAAATTCCTAGTGCAGTATTGATTTCGGTAATTTGATATTTTTTTCTGAAGTGAATTAAAAAAAGCTTGTAAGTGAGCCACATAAAAAATACGCCAATAAAGATGGATAAAATCAATTGGATAGCGGCTAAAAAAGTGAAATTTTGTATCATGTTATGTAGGTTTTTTTATAGTGATTATAGCTGATTAATGCGATAGTTAACTTTATAAATTGTAGGTTTTATATGCTTCATGCTCATTTAATTTATTGATTGGCAAGTACAATATTCCAATAATTCATATTGCTGCAATCGGGGGCCATTTGTCCAAGTTGAAAACCTTTTGCAGTGGTTTCCCATGTGTAATATCTTTTGCCGCGATAACTAATGGAAGCACCTGATGAGGGAAGTGCCAACCCAAGTATAGCATGAGCATAATATTCACTGATTAATATAGCAGCATCATAACCAAAATGATCGAGCACTGTAAAACAAAAAAGCGCACGCGTGTCACAATCTCCTTGCAAGTTATACATAAACTCTGCCGGTGCCTGTACCCCAAATTTGATATGTTCAAGTGCGCCATCTCTTTTATAAAGTTGCAGCATCCTTCCGTCAAGATCTGCCGGATTATCAATAATCAAACGATAAGGAATATCTTGTACACAGCTTACTACCATATCTGCAAACTGAGCTTGATTGAGTCCTCTTTGTTGTCGTATACTATCAAACATATGGTAAATCAACTCCATTTTATTTTTATCACCTCTTGCCAGTTTTGCATATAAACTATTGTAAAAGGTGTATATTTGTTGCCCATTGGGCTTTAATGATTCACGATTTTCTCTTGACTGATTATAATAGCATTGACTCATCATCAGCTTGCCCTCATAACGCTGAGGAATAAAGTCTGTCCATGCCCTGCGATGAATAGCCATCAAGTTATTTTTTCCGCAATCGTCTTTGTCAGTTTGTGATGATAAAGTGTCATTGCTCAATTGAGAAGTCTCTGATTGCTCATCTTGTTGCTTCACAGTGCTTGAGTCTGTTTCCTTTTTCTGTTTTCCTGAGTAACTGTAAATCATTGACAAGATCATGAAAATGAAGAAAAAAGACAATAGAATGGAAAAGATATTAGAGAGAGCTCTAAGAAATTTGAAGAACAAACCCAGCAAGAAAAATGCACCAACTATTAGAAGAATTCCCGCTAAAATGAATAGCCAATTTGATAATCCTTTGAAAATGGCAGAAAGAATAAAAAGAAAAAAGAAAACCCTTGCTACATCGGTAAAACAACCCGAACGACTAAATCCCGTTGAGTTTGCATTGCTCAGGGTAGTGGGCTTAATCATATCGGTTATTTCCTGCCGATAACTCACCTCTTTGGTTGGGGGAGTCGGTGTACTGATGGGTGCTACTTTTGGTGGTTGTTTTTTCTCAATCTTCGCGTAAATAGTTCCTGTTACTTTTCCAAAACTGTCGTTCCCTGATTTGCTTGTTTCACTAATTACAGGATTGCGGAGGATGCCATCTTTGATGTTTGTTTTTACAAATCTTTCAGGAGATTGGGCATCTCCCGGCATTTTTATCAATACATTATCTAAGTTCAGATGTTCTATAAAATCGTTGCCTACCCTATAGCTATTGATATCAAAATAAGAAAGCGGCTCCACATGATCGAGCACCACGTCATGAAACTTTGTAACAAAAGCACGCTTATTCGATCCGCCTCCCGAACCGGTTTGACTGCCCGTATAATAGGCCGTAAAATCTGCTTTGATATAATAAATCCTTTGCGACAATCTATTTGACTAAAATATTTTTTATGACTGTTTCTCCTTTCTTGATATTGCAATTAAATCGAAAGATATTGCGAGAATCGCCTATCTCAACATTTACGGTGCAATTACCTTTGCCAAATGCTGTTGGAATAATTTCAAGTTTATTGTTTCCTTTACGAAATTGTTTAATTTGTATGGTTTGAAGCGCATTGCTAATTAACATGTTTTTGGCAATCACTTCGTTGTTTAATTTTACGGTAATCCTATCATTGTCTGCGCGATCCCAATCATTGAAAGTAATGTAAG
>JBILUU010000104.1:0-8480 GCA_044370815.1 Bacteroidia bacterium | reverse complement strand
CCCAATAGGGCATTCAATGTTTTTTCATCCTTTATCTTTTCTGTGGCAACACTTGCCGACTTGTTGATGCCATTTTCAAGCTCGTTGCCTTCGCTGTCAAGTTCTTGGAAAACACCAAATACCAAATCATTTTTCTCCACTTTTTCAGGACTACTAATCTTACCATACCTGCGTTGCATATCGGCAATTTCCTTATTAATCAAATCATCTTCAACCTTAATCATTTTATACTCAAATGATTCATTGTTTAAATCAATGACAAACTCGGGGGCATGGCCTAATTCAAAAGTGAATTCAAATTCCTTTTGATTATCCCAGTCAATGTGATCTTGAGGTTCTTCTGTTGGTATCGGTTGCCCTAATATATCTATACTGTTTGACGAAATATATTCTGTCAATGATTTGTTAAGCACCTTATTGATTTCATCGGCAAGCACAGATTTTCCGTACATTTTCTTTACCATACCAACAGGCACTTTTCCGGGTCTGAATCCCGGCATACTGGCTTTGCGCTGAATATCTTTCAGTTTAGAGTCAACAAGTTGCTGATAATCTTCAGGGCTTAGCTTAACTTTTACAATGGAGTTTAAATCACTGATTTTTTCTTTCGTAATGTTCATTTTATCTGCTAAAAAAAATTGGAGTGCAAATATAGTATTTTTTCAACCCTGCTGCTTCAAAAACATAATTATTGCCTAACTTCTATTAATATTCGCGCATTTTTGCTTATAATTGTGAATTGATGTTAAATTGATAATTCATTTAAGCATGGATCGTTTATGTGCCGATTGCGGAGAAAAACTTGTTGGCAGGGCCGATAAAAAGTTTTGCAACGACCAATGTCGCAATAACTTCAATAATAAAGCAAATAGCGACAACAATGCGATCATGCGCAACATCAACAATATCCTTAGAAAGAATCGAAGAATTATGGAAGAGTTGGCCGATAACCCCGATGGTAAAGCCAAAGCAACCGGAAGAAAAATGAAGGAAAAAGGATTCAACTTTAATTATTTTACTCATGTCTATCACACCAAAACAGGAAATACATATAACTTTTGTTATGAATACGGCTATTTGCCGCTCGATAACGACTACTTTATGGTAGTGAAGAGAACTGAAAACAATCAGTAACATTTCATAGTCAAACAATGTATTCCCGCAATCAATTATATCAACAGCTTTGTTTCCCCTTGTTAATGCTGTTTATTTGTCTTAGCAATGCAAATGCACAGCAATTCAATTTTAAGTCTTATTCGCTCGAAGATGGACTTTCGCAAAGTGAGGTCAATTGTATTTTTCAAGATTCTAGAGGATATATTTGGGCAGGAACCTCGGGTGGAGGACTATGTAAGTTTGATGGAAAAGAATTTACATCCTACGAGACTGAAAATGGCCTCGCAGGTCAAATTATTACTGATATTGAGGAAGATCAAAAGGGCAATTTGTGGATTACCTCAACATGGGGGGGAGTAAGCAAATTTGATGGTAAAGTATTTAAGGTATACGATTATACAAAAGGGTTGTCTGATAATTATACAACCTCAGTACTTACTGCCAAAAACGGTAACATATATATTGGAACAGGCAATGGAATTTGCTACTTCGAGAACAATGCTTTCAGAAAATTAAAGCAACCACCCAATCAAATATTGGTTGTATCAGCAATGTTGCAAGATAAAAACGGAAATATTTGGGTGGGCACTACAACAGGAGTTTATCAATTGCTCAATCAACAAATAATCCGTCCTGCTAACGCTATTACTGAGCCAATTCAGTCAATGGCATTAGACAAGGAAAATCAATTGAATATACTCACAAGTTCCGGAAAGTTTTTTGTCCAAACTGTTCAAAAGAACTGTGATTTAATGCAGGCAATTGATATCACCCAAACGTTGCCAAAGCTTGATGAGGACAGATACTACGTTGTATATATTGATCATATGAACCGAAAGTGGTTAGGTACATTTCAATCAGGTGTAGTATGTATGGATAAGGGAAGGGCAATTCACTACGATGATAAAAACGGATTAAAATCAAGTAAAATTTTAGCAGTTTTACAAGATAAATCGGGTACAATTTGGCTGGGCTCAAAGGGCTTAGGACTCATTAAGTTTCGCGACCGCTCGTTTACCTATTTCGATGATTTGCAAGGCCTTAATTTTGGAGAAGTATTCTGCCTTCAGCCCGATACAGCAGGGCATATATGGGTTGGAACTCATATACAAGGACTATATAGGTATGATGGCAAAGAGGTAGTAAGCTATACCAATGAACCATTGCTTAAAAGATTCAACATTAGGGCTATTTGCGTACTAAGAAACAGTAATATACTCATAGGTGGCTCCCGTGGAATAAGAGTTTACAACGGCAAGCGTTTTTCTTTATTACCCGGTATTCCAGATGAGCCACGTATTAAAGTAAGCGCCATTCATGAAGACAAAAATGGAGATATTTGGATAGGTACCTTTGGCCAAGGGTTATTTCTCTACAAAAAAGGAAAGCTAAAATGTATCTCCAATATTGAAGTGGGGCATGTGATGAACATTTACTGCTTTAGTGAAACAAAAAACAATCTACTTGTTGGAACAGGTGAGGGTATATTTGTTGCCGACTCCACCGGGTTTAGGCCTCATGCTATGCGCAATACTCTTTGTAATGCATTCATTGGCTCAATGGCAGTTGATCAAATGGGTAGGGTGTGGATTGGAACAGATAAGTGTGTAAGCATGTGGGATGGAAAGAAATTTAGCAACTACGGTGTTCAAGATGGTTTCGCATCGGGAACCGTATATTCAGTAGTGTGCGATAAGCAAGGAAATATATGGGTGGGCACAAATAAAGGAGTTGATAGGGTTACGTTTGGTCATGATGGTGCTATAGCGCGAATCAAAAACTTTGGTTATAATGACGGATTTAAAGGAGTAGAATGCAATTCACGCTCTGTTTGCGTAAACAAAAATGGCGATTTGTATTTTGGTACTATCAAAGGAGTAATAAGGTTTAGCCCTTCACAAGAATTACCTCAAATTACCTTTACACCGGATATTCAAATTGAATCTTTTAAAGTAAATTTCAACGACTACAGCAATCCTAAAACAGCATATGTTAATTATTGGTATCGATTGCCTCAAAATCCTCGGCTTTCCAACGACATTGAGAGGATTTCATTTACCTATAGTGCCATTAATCCAACATTCCCAATAAAAATGAAATACTCATTTAAATTAGAGGGATATGACAAGGATTGGAGTCCATGGTCATTGGTCAATGCCTCTTCATACTCAGCATTAAGTCCTGGTCATTATGTATTTAAAGTAAAAGCGATGAGCGATAGTCACTCTGAAAGTAAAATTGCCTCATTTTCTTTTGAAATTAAAACCCCTTTTTATCTTAACTTTTGGTTCTTTGTATGCAGTATAATTATATTAATTTATGTTTATTATTTACTCAATAATTTGCGTAAATCAAAAGCAAAGCGTGATTTGGAAGCCCTTGAAAAAATAATTTCCGAGCGAACCTATGAAATCCAAAAACAAAGTGAAGAAAAGGAGATTTTGCTGAAAGAGATTCATCATCGTGTTAAGAATAATCTGCAGGTCATCAATAGTCTAATTAATATTCAATCTTCCTATGTAGAAGATGAAAAGTCGCTCAGTATTTTTGAAGAATGTAAAAACAGAATCAGAACGATTTCACTTATCCACGAAAAGCTTTACAAATCATATGATTTTAAGAAAATTAACTTTAATGATTATTTAGTTTTACTGATACAAGATCTTGTAAAGAGCTATAATGTTGACAAGCAAATTGAATTGAAAACAGATTTACAAATAGAGTATTTTAATCTCAATACTATTGTACCGCTTGGTTTACTGCTCAATGAAATTATTTCCAATTCATTAAAATATGCCTTTAATAATGTAGAAAAGGGCATCATATCAATTAGTTTGAAAGAAAAAGGATTTAATCAGTTTGAACTCATCATTGGCGACAATGGAAAAGGATACGAAGGTGAGCCCAACAAACCCAATAAATCAACCCTAGGTCTTGAACTTATCAGGATATTGACTGATCAGTTAGATGGCCATATCATCAAGTTAAATAGCCAGGGTACGGTTTATAAACTTGATTTTAAATTACAAAAAAATTAATGCGGTAAACCTTTGCACACAAAATCAGTTTAATACTAAAAATCAAACAGTGAAAAAAATTATTCAGCTCATAGTTGCTATTTTATACATATGCTGTGTTGCCTACGCACAGCCAACCCCTAATACATTTGTGGTTGAATTTACAGATAAAAACAACTCTCCTTATAGTGTTGGTGCGCCTTTGAGCTTTCTTTCGCAGCGCGCCATCGACCGAAGAAATAATCAATCTATCGCTGTTACATCACTCGATTTTCCGGTGAACAGTACTTATGTGAATCAAATACAGACCTTGGGAGCGCAGGTTTTAAATCGCTCTCGTTGGCTCAATGCTGTTGCTGTTTATGCTACAGATAGCTCTGTCATACAAGCCATACAGGCGCTCCCATTCGTTTCAGGTGTTGAAGCGGTAAAGCGTAAAAGCCCTCCGGTTGCTGTACCAAAATTCGATGCGGAAAGAGAATTGTCTGATGCTCATCAATACCGTATGGCTTATCAAAACAACGCAAGTAGTCAGTTGATTGATTATGGTAACTCATTAGGTCAGGTAAGCATGCTTGGTGGCGATTTATTGCACAGCGCAGGATTTATGGGGAATGGAAAAGTAATAGCTGTGATTGATGCTGGTTTTTATATTGCCGACCAATGCGAAACTTTTGATAGTGCTTTCATCAATAATCAAATATTAGGTACATGGGACTTTGTATCAGGAGAGAACAATGTGTATGAAGATCATTATCATGGAACAGCTGTCTTATCTTGTATTGCAGGTAATTCACCCGGTCAGTTGATAGGAACTGCTCCCAAAGCCTCATTTTG
This sequence comes from Bacteroidia bacterium, assembly GCA_044370815.1. GTDB lineage: Bacteria > Bacteroidota > Bacteroidia > UBA4408 > UBA4408 > CAIKXD01. Next base: position 3,510 of record JBILUU010000104.1, on the reverse strand, counting down.
GTTATTGCGCAGTGAAGATGCTCCGACCGAATATGTTGTTGAAGAATTTAACTGGGTTTGTGCGGCAGAGTTTGCAGACAGTGTTGGTGCGGATATCATCAATTCCTCATTGGGCTACACCACCTTTGATAACCCTGCACAGGATCACACCTTTGCAGACCTTGACGGGAATACTGCAATGGCTAGTATTGGCGCCTCAATTGCCGCATCAAGAGGAATAATTGTGTGCAATAGTGCCGGTAACAGTGGTAATAATCCATGGTTACGTATTTCTGTGCCAGCCGATGCTGATGGTATTCTTGCAGTTGGTGCGGTTGATGCAAATGAGGTGATTGCACCGTTTAGTTCAAGAGGACATAGCGCAGATGGTAGAATTAAGCCCGATGTATCTGCACAAGGTGTTGCAACAGTTGGGCAATTTGAACCTGGAATTTTTTCCCAATCATTGAACGGTACCTCATTTTCTAGTCCGCTGATTGCTGGAATGTGTGCTGCATTTTGGGAAGCTGTTCCTAATTTAACTGCTGCGCAAGTCATTCAAAAGGTCAAAGAAAGTTGTGATCAATTCAACAATCCCGACTCATTGAAAGGGTATGGTATTCCTGATTTTGCTCAAGCTTATACAACTGTTACAGGAAAGAAAATAATTATTCCTTCCATGAATAAAATCGATTATGTTGCACCCAATCCTTTTCGCGATTTTATTAATATACGATACCTTGCTGCTGATACACATTACATTGAATTATCGCTCTTTGATATCATGGGTAAGGAAATTTCCTACCAAAGGCATTGGTGTGATGCAAGAACCTATCAAAATATAAACTTTAATGTGCCGGCTACCTTGGCATCAGGAATATACTTTTTACAGGTAAGAAGTAAATACGATAGGGTTACCCTAAAACTCATGAAAGACTGATTATTTGATTTAGTGATTTCAAAGAATCCGCTTTATAATTTAGAAATAATCATATTTGATTACTTAAAAATGGGGGGGGGGTGTTAAAAAAGATGTTTTTTTAATATTTAACCCCTTAAAAAAGGGGGGTGCAGTTGCAAAGTTATATTTATTTATTACTTTTGTGTCCCAATTCAAAAAACAATTATACATGTCAACATTAAGATTTAAAGCATTTGATGAAGTGCTGCAGCGAGTACCTGTTGCCCCATTGGTATCATACGATAAAAGTTCTGAGATTTTTGGAACAAGGGTGTTCAACAAAAAAGCGATGCGCGATTTTATGCCCAAGGAGGCATATGAAAGTGTTGTAAGCGCTATGGAACATGGAACAACTATCGATCGCAAGATGGCAGGTATGGTAGCTACAGGAATGAAAGCGTGGGCCATGAGCAAAGGAGCTACGCATTATACACATTGGTTTCAACCACTAACCGGGGCAACTGCTGAAAAACATGATGCTTTTTTTGAACCGGACAGCAGTGGAAACGCAATCGAAAGTTTTGAAGCTGGGCAATTGGTTCAACAAGAACCTGATGCATCAAGTTTTCCCAACGGAGGTATCAGAAATACATTTGAAGCAAGAGGATATACGGCATGGGATCCAACTTCTCCGGCTTTCATCATTGGTAAAACATTATGCATTCCAACCATTTTTGTTTCCTATACCGGTGAGGCGCTCGACTATAAAACTCCATTGCTTAAAGCGTTGCATGCTGTTGATAAAGCGGCTGTTGATGTTTGTCAGTATTTTGATAAAAACGTAACCAAGGTTATTGCCACACTCGGCTGGGAGCAAGAATATTTCTTAATTGACACAGCACTACATAATGCACGTCCTGATTTGAATATGACAGGAAGAACGCTTTTTGGTCATGCACCTGCAAAAGGACAACAATTAGAAGACCATTATTTTGGAAGTATTCCTGAACGTGTTTTAAATTATATGCGCGATATGGAAGCCGAATGTTTAATGCTAGGTATTCCTGTTAAAACGCGTCACAATGAAGTAGCACCAAATCAGTTTGAATGCGCTCCTATTTTTGAAGAATGTAATTTAGCAGTTGACCACAATCAGTTGTTGATGGACATTATGGCCAAAGTAGCAGAGCGTCATCATTTCAAAGTGTTGTTGCACGAAAAACCTTTTGCAGGAGTTAATGGTTCGGGAAAACACAACAACTGGAGTTTGAGCACGAATACTGGAGTTAACTTGTTATCTCCTGGAAAAAATCCAAAAACCAATTTACAATTCCTTACCTTCTTTATCAATATCATCAAAGCTGTACATGAGAATGCTGATTTTATTCGTGCTTCTATTGCATCGGCCAGTAACGATCATCGCTTAGGTGCCAATGAAGCACCTCCGGCTATCATGTCAGTTTTTATTGGCAGTCAACTTGCACAAATGCTTGATGAATTAGAGGAAAAAGTTAAGGCAGGAAAAATGTCTCCTAACGAAAAAACAGATCTTAAATTAGGCATTGGCAAAATACCTGAGATTTTATTGGATAATACCGATAGAAACAGAACCTCACCTTTTGCTTTTACGGGTAATAAGTTTGAGTTCAGAGCAGTAGGTTCATCCGCAAATTGCTCATTAGCTATGACTGCCATCAACACCATTATGGCTGATCAATTAACTCAGTTTAAGAAAGAGGTAGATATACTTATTAATAAAGGCTCAGGAAAGGATGAAGCTATTTTTAAAGTACTCAGAAGCTATATTGTATCCTCTAAAAATATTCGTTTTGAAGGTAATGGCTATGGCGAAGAATGGGTCAAAGAAGCCGCAAAAAGAGGTTTAAGCAATATTAAAACAACCCCTGAAGCACTTGATGCGCTTGTTTCCAAAAAAACAAAGAAACTTTATCTGACTCACAATATCATGAATGAGCGTGAAATGGAAGCGCGTCATGAAATTTATTTGGAAACATATACCAAGAAGATTCAAATTGAATCACGTGTCATTGGCGATCTTGCCATGAATCATATTGTTCCGGTAGCCCTTCGTTATCAGAAAATGCTTGTTGAAAATGTACGTGGCATGAAGGATTTATTTTCAGGTAAGGAGTATCAAGCGGCTGCCGGTGTGCAGTTAGATATGATTAAAACTATTTCAGCACACGTAGCCAACATTACTACTCATGTAGAAAAAATGATTGACGAACGTAAGAAAGCCAACAATTTACAGCATGCAAAAGAACAAGCGTTGGCATACTGTCATAAAGTAAAACCATATTTTGATACCATCAGATACGAAGTTGATAAATTAGAATTGTTGGTTGATGATACTTATTGGACGCTTCCAAAATACAGAGAATTATTGTTTACGAAATAATAGGCAAGTGTTTTATTAAAAGCCGGTTTGATGAATTTCAAATCGGCTTTTTTGTTAAATTAAATTTACAAGAATTAGGGCACCTCCCACTATCCTGATTTGTAAAATCATGAAAGTGGGAACGGGCTTTCGCCACTCGCTTTTTTGCAAAGCCCATTGTGCAAGAGCAAAAAGAGCTCAAACAAATGGCTCTATCCCTGGTGCAAATCTT
>JBILUU010000103.1:0-8551 GCA_044370815.1 Bacteroidia bacterium | reverse complement strand
CAGGCCTCACATGGACACAGCAAACTACATTTCAAACAAATGAAGAGGTAACTGCCATCGATTTTTCGGGCTTAACCAATGGTGTTGCGGTAACATCTGCATATGTCTATCGCACAAGCAATGGAACTACCTGGAGCAGTCCTTATTTGGGAGGTCCCAACTATTTATCGTGTGCTATGTCGCCAAATGGAAACCTGGTGTTGGGTGACTCATACGGAGGGTTGCGCACCGCGGCCAATTTTGGCACAACCTACACTAACAATAATGCTTTTACAGGGCTCTTTACCTACAAAAGAATTAAATTCTTTGATGCTCAAAATGGCTGGGTAATGGGCGAAGGCAACAATATTCTTAAAACAAACAATGCAGGCGCCACTTGGACCAACATGAATACAAGTACCTACATTGATAATCCTACAGACATGGCCGTGCTATCTGCCAACAAAGTAATTATATGTGAGTCGTATTCGGCAGGAAAAATATACACTACAAGCAATGGAGGAACAACATTTACGCAGCAAACATTAAGCGCCACCAATGGACTCAATGCCATTTCATTCCCAACTTCCAATGTGGGCTATGTGGTTGGCGATAATGGAACAGCATTTAAAACCACCAACGGTGGCACATCATACACTGCAATGTCTACTGGATTTACTAATAACATGGTAGATGTTTACTTTGTGACCGATCAACTAGGTTATATCGTTAATCAATGGGGAGAAATTAGAAAAACAGTAAATGGAGGAAGCACATGGGCTTTATTAAATTCTGGCTCAGCAGGTACCATCAAGCAAATTTATTTTACCAGTGCTTTATTAGGATATACAGTAAATTCTGTTGGAGCAGTATATAAAACAACCGATGGCGGCACAACTTTTTTACCTGCTGGTCAAACTTGTCTTGAAACACCTTTTGATATGTACTTTACAAATGATAGCACGGGCTTTGTGGTTGGAAGTTTTATCAATGCATCGTGCGATGTAAGTTATACTATTGATGGAGGACAAACATGGAATGCCATCGAATTTCCTTTTCAATATGCTGGTTGGGGTGTATTTGCATTTGATACTGCTAATGTATATCTAGTAGGGCAAAATCAAACAATCATTAAAACAGGTAGCAACGGTATTGTCACCGCTACAACAAAAAATAAAGTATCGAGTCAACCCGAAATTGTGTTGTACCCCAATCCCACAACAGGTATCGTTAGTATTCAGCAAGTGTATGCAGAGCAAACCCTAGTTGATATATTTGACTTGAATGGGAATTTGGTGTACCATGCCATTCATGCACCTGCCAATAATCAAATTGATGTGAGCTTTTTGAGTACGGGCTTGTACATGGTGCGAGTAGTTTCGGGCAATGCGTGCCATAATTTTAAAATATCAAAATTATAGCAAAGCCAATATTTTGAATAGCGCTTACCTTTGTTAGAGATGATTGGTTTGAGCGTCCTGCTGTCAATATTTACTACGATTTATCAATATTAACTTTATTTTTCCGTTTTGGGTTGTAAATTTGAGGTCAAATGAAAGTCAAATTTATATTCCTTTTCTTATCCTTACTCACAGGTAATTTAATTGTTGCTCAAGAGTTAAATTGTACTGTAAAAGTGCTAAGTCCTGCTATACAGGGTACCGAGCGCAGCGTTTTTGAAACTTTGGAAACAGCTATCAAAGAGTTTATGAATAATACGCGCTGGACAAATGATAATTTTAAGCAAGACGAAAAAATTGAATGCAACCTTACCATCAATGTTACCAAAAGAAACTCTGTGGATGAGTTTGAGGCAAACATCATTGTGCAGTCGCGCAGGCCTGTGTACAAAAGTTCCTATAATACCAATTTGATTAATTATCAAGATAACGATTTTACTTTTAAGTATACCCCATTTCAACCATTCGAGTTTAACGAAAATACATTTATCAATAACCTCACCTCTACGCTTGGTTACTACGCCTATATTTTTATTGGGTTAGATTATGATACTTTCAGTCCCGAAGGCGGAACACCCTACTATCAGAAAGCGCAAACCATTGTAAATAATGCACAAAATGCGCCCGACAAAGGATGGAAAGCATTTGAAGGCTCTAAAAATAGATATTGGTTGGCAGAGAATTTGGCCAATGCCAATTTTAAAGGTGTCAGATCTTGTTTGTATAATTATCACAGAAATGGATTAGATATGATGACCAATGATGTGGAAATGGCGCGAAAGAATATTGCGGATGCGCTCGATGGATTAATGAAGGTACACAATCTGCAAATGGGTTCATTTTTAATGCAGGTATTTTTTCTTGCCAAGGCCGATGAAGTTGTCAATATTTTTTCGGTGGCACCGCCTGATGTAAAGTCTAAACTTGTGCCATTGCTGAATACTATCGACCCCGGTAACGTTACTAAGTACGAAAAGCTACGCGTCAATTAAACTTTTATATCATATGCATGGTCATGCAAGGTTCCTTTTGAGTGCTTTTTTGATTTCATTTAATTTTATTTTAAATGCGCAGCCTGCTTATGTTTTTCACGACAAAGGAGTAGAAAAATTAGACGCAAAAAATTATGTCGAGGCCATCAAAGATTTTGATCTTGCTTTGCAAAAAGATAAAAATCATGCGCCATCATATTGCGATAAAGCCCGTGCCGAGGCAGAAATTGGTAAAAGAGAGGAGGCCCTAAAAAACTTTGAACAAGCTATTAAGCTGAAAAGCGACTACACAGAAGCTTATTATTATCGTGCCCTACTTTACTATAAAATTAAAGATGATAAAGCTATTGATGATTTTTCCAAAACCATTCAACTAAGCCCCAAAAATACAGATGCCTATTTGAAAAGAGGAATGTGTTACTTCGCAAAAAAGCAAGAACAAGATGCACTCAAAGACTTTAATAAGGCCATAGAATTAAAGTGCAACAATATTGATGTTTACTATTTACGCGGCAAGTTATTAGCACAAAAAGGAAATACCTCCGATGCTCTATTGGATTTTAACGAAGTCATTAAAAATAATCCCACGCATTCAGAAGCACTATTGCAAAGAGGGAAAATATACTTGACTCAAAAAAAGTTTGAAGCTGCACTAAAAGATTTGAATGCCTGTGTTGCCAACAGACTGAGCTCCGAAGAAATATATGCCACACGCGCTGCCTGCTATATGCAGATGGGAAAGCTTGATGATGCTTTGAAAGATTATGCAACGCTCATTGATATTTTTAAAACAAAGGACATTGAAGTTTATTTCATGCGCGCAAATGCCAATTTTAAAAAGAATGATTTGGCCGCAGCGTTGAAAGACTGCAATAAGATGCTTGCACTGAATCGTGAGTCAGCAGCGGCCTATTTGCTCAGAGGAAAGATTTATTTGCAACAAGGGAAATCTAAATATACACCTGCCATGAATGATTTCAAAAAGGTATGTGAATTAGAACCAAAAAACATTGAAGCATGGAGCAAGCGAGGAGACCTATTGTTTAAAACTGCCAAATACAACGAGGCCATTGAGGCCTTAAATACGTGTATTGAACTTAAAAGTGATGCCGAATTTTATTACACTAGAAGTAAGTGTTATTATAAAACAAACAATAAAAAAGCATGCTGTGCCGATCTTCAAAAGGCATCCGATATGGGAAACCGAGAAGCTAAAAAAGATTTAGGTGTAGTGTGCATTTAAAATGATATGCGAATGAGAAAAATGAGATGGATAGGAATCATTGGTGCTGCACTTGTTATTGTAATTACAATCATATTGAAATTGATAAAAGTGAATGCCGTTTTCATGATACCTTTCCTGCTCCCTTTTTTGGTGATGATTTTGATTGATATGTCGGGCAGGCGAAGTGAGCAATAGCAAACATTTGCCTCCAACATTTTTGCTATATTGATTGTTTATTGCATAGCAAGGTTTTAAATGTGTTTGCTAATACTGCTGGAACACCCTAAATGCTCCGCTTAGCTTCCTTTAGAACATTGCAGTATCGCGCTTATTTTAGTATTTTTGTAACCACACGTGCAACTATGAAAACAAAATTATTCCTGCTACTGCTGCTCTCAATGTTCCTGAAGCATCAAGCAAACGCTCAGTTATACTTTAATCGTACCGATACTGTTGATGTGCAACTGATCAATGGAACACCACTTAAAAATGCATGGGCGGGTGGTTTGAATTTTTTACAAGTTTCTGATATTGACCTTAACTATGATGGAGTGATGGACTTGTTTGTTTTCGACCGCACAGGCAATAAAGTTTCTACTTTTATCAATAGTGGCACGCCAAATACAGTTGATTATACCTACGATCACAGTTACGTGTCAAAGTTTCCCAAATTACAAAGCTGGGCAATTTTACGCGATTACAATTGTGATGGTAAGATGGATATTTTTACGCACACAAATCTTGGAATAAAAGTGTATAAGAATGATGGAGATGCTGTTAATGGATTACATTTCACATTGGTTAAACAAACAGTTTATTCTTACTACATCGATACCAATCCTCCTTCCAATTATCTTAATTTGTATGTAACAAGTACAGATATTCCTGCTGTATATGATGTGGATAATGATGGAGACTTAGATATTTTGACTTTTGATTTTGTAGGGAGTCGTATGCAGTATAACCGAAATTTTTCAATTGAAAATTATGGCACATGCGACTCACTTAATTATTTTATGCTCGTTGACGAGTGCTTTGGAGATTTTGACGAAAACTTTAGCACCAATTCGGTTACGCTTGATGTCTGCGGTCCCAATGATCATATTTCGCCTAATCATGATAATAATGATGACAGAGCTACACGACATGCCGGCTCTTGCACCCTTTGTGCTGACCTGAATGGCGATACTATCAGAGATTTGATAATTGGCGATATTTCCTTCAATAATATAACCTTTTTAGAGAATGGTGGTACTTTACAGTTTGCCGATATGGTATCGCAACAAACTAATTTTCCTGCTAACACCACACCGGTTGCAGCTCCATTATATCCCTGTGCTTTTTATGTAGATGTAAATAATGATAGTGTCAGAGATTTGTTGGTTAGTCCTAATTCCAACAGCTGCTCTATCAGCGATAAATCGCTTTGGTATTATAAAAATATTAATACTGATGACTCGGCTAATTTTCAGTTTGAACAAATGAATTTTCTGCAAAGTGAAATGATTGAACTGGGTGAAGGGGCCTACCCCCGTTTTGTTGATTTCAATAATGACGGTCTTACAGACATGGTTGTAGGAAACTATGGATATCCAGACAATGGATGTGTATATACTTCGAAACTTACTGCGCTTAAGAATATTGGTACTGCTACTTCTCCAAAATTCGAATTATTTACAAAGGATTATGCATCATTAGGGTCACTTAATCTGCAAAACTTGGTGCCAACCTTTGGCGACTTAGATAGCGATGGCGATGTGGATATGCTTGTTGGCGCTAGTGATGGTAGATTGTACTATTATCAAAACGTGGCAGCACCTGGTTTGCCTGCCAACTACGTGCTTAATAGTGGCATGTTTTCCGGAATGTTGATTGGGCAGTTTTGCTCCCCGCAATTGGTAGATGTTAATCGTGATAATAAACTCGATATTTTAAGCGGCAGAAGCAATGGAAGATTGAATTATTACAAAAATATTGGAACTGTTTCTAATCCGGTTTTCTCTGCTGACAGTGCCAATTATTTCTTTGGTAACGTGAGTGTGCTTCCTATAAATGTTTCCAATGGTTTTAGCTTTCCATGCCTTTTTAATGTTGACGGACATTATGAGTTGCTCGTTGGCTCTTCCAATGGTAAAATATATCATTACACCAATATCGATAATAATTTAAACGGTGCATTTACATTGCTTGATTCAACACTGCAAGATTTGTATGAAGGTGAACGTTGTGCACCTATTGTATTTGACATCAATAACGATACACAGCAAGATATGGTAGTTGGAAATTTTAGCGGAGGATTAAGTTTTTTTGTTGGTGATTCTTTGGCCGGAACACAACAAATAAGAGAGCTTGCATTCAATCCACAAGTTCAATTATTTCCCAATCCGGTGGATGAATTGTTGATGTTTGGAATGAATGATTTACTAAAGCTATATCCCATACAACTTGAAATTATCAATATACAAGGACAGGTTGTGTATACTGAATTATTTCCTGCGGGAACACTCAATGCATTAACCACCTCTATGTTAAAGCCGGGTATCTACTTCTGCAAACTTTCAAACGGATTTTTTGTTGATACATCAAAATTTGTGGTACAACGTTAATGTTAGTTAGCAGTGAAAGTTAATAATATGAAATATATTTTTGTTCTGCTTGCTCTGATATTGTTATTCGGAAAATGCAGGGTCGACAATAATATTTTGATTAAAACCGGGGGTAGTTATCCTAAAGATATTGGGATGATTATGCTGAATAAATGTGCGGTAAGTGGTTGTCATAATGATATTAGTAAGGAAGCGGCATCGGGTTTATCGCTCACTAGTTGGAATAAGCTGTTTGAAGGTACAAGAAATGGAGCAGCAGTAATTCCATACAATCATGGGCAAAGTACCATGTTTTTATTTTGCAATACGTTTGATGATTTAGGCGTATCTGCCAAACCAACTATGCCCATTAATGCACCTGCCCTCACAAAAGATGAGGTCATTGCAATTAGAAATTGGATTGACTTTGGGGCACCTGACGATAAGGGTTTTGTAAAGTTTAGTGATAATCCCAACCGATCTAAATATTATGTATGCAATCAAGGATGTGATTTGATTACTGTTTTTGATGCTGAAACCGACTTGCCTATCAGATGTTTTGAAGCCGGTCAATTTAAAAATAGGATTGAATCACCTCATCAAGTTCGTGTTGCTCCCGATGGCCTGCACTATTATGTGATTTTACTAAATGGAACTGTATTGCAAAAATTTAGCGCCATAGATGATTCGTTTGTTTCACAAGTTTATATTGGAAACGGCAGTTGGAATACTTTTGTGATTACAAAAGACTCAAAATATGCTTTTGCAGTTGATTACAGTGCAGGTGATGGACCTGCGCCAGGGCAAGGAAGGGTGAAATATATTGATCTTACCACAATGGAAGTAAAAGCCACCTATGTAGGTTCAGGATTGTTTGCCTACCCGCATGCTGTGGCGCTCAACAATAGCGAAGATATGCTTTATGTATTTGGTCAGGAGGCAAGCTTTTTTTATAAAGTAAATATGAAAGTCAACCAAGGAAACTCACCTTTGTTGCCCGAAATAAGCGGCATGATTACACTCGATCAATCTAACGGTTTATTATTAAAACCGCATGAATGTTTGTTTACTGCTGATGGTAGTCGATATATTGTTTCATGCCAAAATACCAATGAAATAAGGGTTTACAACACAGCTGACGATAAGTTGGTGAAAGTAATTCCTGTAGGTACCTTCCCTCAAGAATTGGCTATATCTGAAAGTAAGCAATACCTATTTGTGACTTGTATGGAAGATGCAGTTAATTTTCCGAGTAAACGTGGCTCAGTGGCTATCATCGATTTAAAAAGTCTTTCGCTCATGAAGTATGTTTATACCGGTCATCAGCCGCATGGAATTACGGTAAATGAAGCAAAAAGTGAAGTCATTGTGGTGAACAGAAATACCGCAAGCGGTGGGCCTGCTCCACATCATACAACGGCATGTGGTGGACGAAATGGTTACATTTCATACATTAACTTAAACACGCTTGAAGTGATACCCGGTAAAAAAGTTGAAGTGTCTGTTGACCCTTACTTTGTGAGTCTCAGAAAATAATCAGGAACGCATTGAACAATTAAGAAAACTGACGGTGCTCTGTTTTAAATAATTCTTCTTTAGGCAGTGATTTAAAATAAGCGTAGGTAATTTTCAAACCTTCTGCTCTGCTCACTTTGGGCTCCCATCCAAGAATTTCTTTTGCCTTTGTAATATCCGGTTTACGTTGCTTTGGATCATCGGCCGGCAATGGTAAGCTTATTAATTTTTGATTGGCTCCGGTAAGTTTTAGTATCTCATCACCAAATTCTTTGATGGTAATTTCGCTAGGGTTTCCAATGTTTACAGGCAAGTGATAGTTACTTAACAACAAACGATAAATACCCTCAACCAAATCGTCAACATAACAAAATGAGCGAGTTTGAGAGCCATCACCAAACATGGTTAAATCTTCGCCACGGAGCGCTTGCCCAATAAATGCAGGTAATACGCGGCCATCATTCAGGCGCATACGCGGACCGTAGGTATTAAAAATTCTTACAATGCGGGTTTCTATATCATGCACATTATGATACGCCATTGTGATGGCCTCCATAAAGCGTTTGGCTTCATCGTAACAACCTCTGGGACCAACAGGATTTACATTTCCCCAATAATCTTCGGTTTGTGGATGCACAAGCGGATCGCCATATACTTCAGAAGTAGAGGCAACCAACACACGCGCTTTTTTTGCCCTTGCCAAACCTAGTATGTTGTGCGTTCCAAGTGAACTTACTTTAAGTGTTTGAATAGGAATTTTTAAGTAGTCGATAGGGCTCGCAGGAGAAGCAAAAT
>JBILUU010000102.1:0-8577 GCA_044370815.1 Bacteroidia bacterium | reverse complement strand
ACTCCGTGCGACTTATTATAATCAAATCTTACATCTTCATACAAACAATTCAAAGGAAGCTCTACCTTAAAATCAGATTTTATGTATTCATTTGTTTTATCCCAAAAAAACGTTTTTCCCAACTTTTTTAAATTACCCTCATTGTTGTTTTTTTTACCCTGGCATACAATGTCAATGGTGCTTGCATTGTTATTAAAATCGAGAGCCGAAATGCTTATTGTGTGTTGAATAGTATCATTAAAAAAAATACCTCCTCTTAATTTGTTGCTTTCATATTGCTTTAACTTATTTCCGGGCAATAAATAACATCGTTGATAACGCTCCTTACTTTTTTTCATTTTGTCGTAATCGATATGTGCATTGATGTATAGCGTTTGATCAAAGGCAAATCGATTACAAGTGTATTTGAATGCAAGAGTACTGTCTGCTGTGAGTTGATAGGAGTAAGTGCCGTTTTTGTTTGTGCTGCCGTTTTCGAGATCATTGGTGATTAAACCAAATCCCACATTGCCGCTGCACTCAATTTGGTTGACTAATAAACTGTATTTGTTTTTTGCCATTTTTTTAACATCAAAATACTTGGTGCAAGCGCAACCATTTACAGTTGAATTTTTATCAAGTGCATACACTGCAATGCCACTAATAATTGGTGCAATTGTATCCTCCACATTAAATCCAAAAAAGAAAGGATTAATGGTTTCCTCTGTTTTTTCGTCACGAATTTCAAAATGCAAATGCGGCCCCTCACTGCCACCGGTGTTGCCTGTAAGGGCAATAATTTGTCCTTGGGTAACACTAATTTCATTTTTCTTCGGGAACAAGTCAACCTCAAAAGATTCAAGTTCGTATTGTTTTTGCTTCACATAATTTGCAATCGTACTATCAAAGCGGAGCAAATGACCGTATACCGAAACATAACCATTTTTGTGTGTGATATATAAAGCATTGCCATATCCGAAAGCCGAAACTTTGATGCGCGAAACATATCCATCAGCCACAGCAACTGTTAAATAACCTTCTTCACTATTTGTTCTTAAATCAATTCCCGAATGAAAGTGATTATTTCTTAATTCACCGAAGTTACCCGATAAGCTTAAAGGAATATTCAAGGGATTAATAAAATCGCCCTTGGGATAAGTAATTTGAGCTGAAGCAGAATATGCTAGGGGAAGGCAAAAAAATATTTTAAGTAGGAGTTGTAAGCGTTGAAACATGATGCTAAATTCATGCTTTTAACGGTTCTGTATAACGGTTGTTTTACCTAAATATTAACAAAAAGTATCTTAAAATTTGGAAGCTTGGCGCAATAAAAGTAAATTTGCGCTAAAGAACCAAAATCAATGCAAAACGAATTGAAGCGAAATATTACCAGTCTTCAATCAAAAATCGAGAAACTGATTTTTTTGCATAACAAAGTTTTGGAAGACAATTTAAAGTTGCAGGCCTTAGTAGAAAGTTTGCAACAACAAATTGCCTCTCAAAATATACAGATAGAGGAGCTTGAGAAAGAGAAAATTGAGTTGCTAAACAACAGGCAGCCGATCGAAAACAGTAATTTTGAGCGGCATAAATTGCGAAACGAGCAAATCAATGATATGATGCGGGACATAGATAAATGTATTGCATTGCTGAGTATGAATAAAAAAAATGTGTAGCTGAATTTTAAATTGAGCCTAACTAATATGACGGAAGTTGCGGTAAACTTAAATATTGCTGGTAGAACCTACCCAATTAGGGTAAAGCCGTCTGAAGTGGACAATTTAAAAGCGGCAGAAAAAATGATTAGCGAAAAAATAAATCTGTACGAAAAAAACTTCGCAGTGAAAGATAAACAAGATTTATTAGCCATGTGTATCATTAATTTTGCCAGCATGCTTGCAGGAAACGCGGCTGCTGAAAAGGAATATGAGCATTTAGCTGCACAAATTCAAGATACTGAGCAATACCTTAACAATTATCTCAATAAATTAGTTCTTTGAATTAACTGCCGAAACATTGTTTTCGGTAAATACATGCTAGCAACATGTATATACAGCACACCCGCATGCTGTTCAGATCGTACGTTTTTTAAACTCAACAATTAAAAAAATTAGGGAAAAGCTGCAAAATAGCAAGAGCCAGGCTCCAACACTTCGGTGTATTATCCTCGTGATAGTCAGGTGACGTTCGAACTAGTTTAGCATCCCTAAAGTAATCATAGGGGTTTAATACAAACCTTTTTCTGAGCAGTATGTGGGTTTTTTTATGAATTTTCACCTCAAAAATTAATAACAACAAACAATTAACTTAAACACAACAATTAAACTAAATTAAAAATGGAAATAATAATGATCATCATAGGGCTTGTCGTTGGTCTCGCTATTGGGTACTTTATGGCCACCACGGTCCTTAAAAAAGGCATAGAATCAAAAAGTGCACAAATTTTAAAGGATGCTGAGGCAGAAGCCGAAGTCGTAAAGAAGGACAAAATTTTACAAGCTAAAGAAAAATTCCTGCAGCTTAAGGCAGAGCACGAATCTTACATCAACGAGAAAAATCAGACCCTGCAAATTGGCGAAAATCGCATCAAACAAAAGGAGCAGTCGTTAAATGCCAAAATGGAGGACAATCAGCGAAAAGCAAAAGAACTAGAAAATTTAAAAGAAAACCTAGCGCTTCAAAATGAAATTCTTCAGAAGAAACAACAAGAGGTAGATAAAGGACACAAAAGACAACTTGAGCAGCTTGAAACAATTTCAGGATTAAAAGCTGAAGAAGCGAAGGCGCAACTTGTGGAAGCATTAAGAAATGAAGCCAAAACTGCCGCCTTGTCGCACATCAAGGATACTATGGATGAGGCAAAATTAACTGCCAACAAAGAAGCTAAGAAAATTGTAATTCAAACCATTCAGCGTGTGGCAACCGAGCATGCGGTTGAGAATTCCGTTTCTGTATTTAATATCGAAAACGATGAAATTAAAGGGCGCATTATTGGTCGTGAAGGACGCAATATCCGTGCCTTAGAAGCGGCAACAGGAATTGAAATTATTGTGGATGATACACCTGAGGCCATCATCTTAAGCGGTTTTGACCCTGTTAGGAGAGAAATAGCACGCCTTGCTTTACATCAATTGGTAACAGATGGAAGGATTCATCCGGCACGTATTGAAGAAGTAGTTGAAAAAGTAAAAAAGCAAATCGAAGATGAAATTGTGGAAACAGGTAAACGTACCACAATTGATTTGGGTATTCATGGATTGCATCCTGAATTAATTCGTATGGTTGGAAGAATGAAATATCGTTCATCATACGGACAAAATTTATTGCAGCACTCGCGCGAAGTGGCCAATTTATGTGCCATCATGGCAACTGAATTAGGTCTCAACGTGAAGTTGGCCAAGCGTGCAGGATTGTTACACGATATTGGAAAAGTGCCTGATGATGAACCGGAATTGCCACACGCTATTCTTGGTATGAAGTTGGCCGAAAAGTATAAAGAAAATGCAGAGGTTTGTAATGCTATTGGTGCGCATCATGATGAAATAGAGATGACCAGTTTGATTTCACCTATTGTACAGGTTTGTGATGCAATTAGCGGGGCACGACCAGGGGCAAGAAGAGAAATTGCAGAGTCATACATCAAACGTTTGAAAGATCTCGAAGCACTTGCATTATCTTATCCCGGAGTGATGAAAACATACGCTATTCAAGCCGGTAGAGAATTAAGGGTGTTGGTAGAAAGCGAAAAGATTACTGATAAAGATGCAGAACAATTATCATTTGATAGATTACCGTCATCAGAGAAACCAGGGCTGTTAATTACGCTAAGTAATGATAAGCGCCCAACATTTAAAAGGAGTTCTGTTTTACAGAGCTCCTTTTTTTATCTAGCACACCTATCAGTATAGTTCACTGTCCTTTACGGAATGTGGGTTGAACTGTTCAAGCAATCAAAACATATACAAGGTATCACACAAAAAAAAAGCACCCATTTAGGGTGCTTTTTTTTGTAAGGGAGATTGATTACATCATTCCGCCCATTCCGCCCATACCTTGTGGCATACCTCCACCCGGAGCACTTTCCTCCTTGGTTTCAGCTAATACACACTCAGTGGTCAATAGCATAGCGGCTATTGAAGCTGCGTTCTCAAGTGCTACGCGCGATACCTTGGTAGGATCAATAACACCTGCTTCAAACATGTTCTCATACTTATCTGTTCTGGCATTGTAACCAAAATCGCCTTTTCCTTCTTTTACTTTTTGAACTACAATAGAACCTTCGATACCTGCGTTAGCGCATATTTGGCGCAATGGCTCTTCGATGGCACGTTTCACAATAGCAATACCTGTAGTTTCATCTTCATTTTCTCCTTTCAATTTGTCGAGTGATTCAATTGAGCGGATGTAAGCAACACCTCCTCCGGCAACAATTCCTTCTTCAACAGCAGCGCGTGTAGCATGCAAGGCATCATCAACACGATCTTTCTTTTCCTTCATTTCTACTTCTGTAGCAGCACCAACATATAGCACAGCAACACCACCGGCAAGCTTAGCTAAACGCTCTTGCAATTTTTCTTTATCGTAATCAGAAGTAGTGCTTTCAATTTGGGCTTTAATTTGATTTACTCTTGCCGTAATATCCGCTTTTTTGCCCGATCCTCCAACAACTGTTGTGTTGTCTTTGTCAACTGTAATTTTTTCTGCTGAACCTAAATAGCTGAGATCAGCATTTTCCAATTTAAAGCCACGCTCTTCAGAAATCAATGTGCCACCGGTTAAAATAGCAATATCTTCAAGCATTGCTTTTCTGCGATCGCCAAAGCCCGGAGCTTTTACAGCACAAATTTTCAATGAACCACGTATTTTATTTACAACAAGTGTTGCCAAAGCTTCTCCGTCAACATCTTCTGCGATAATTAAAATAGGACGGCCTGTTTGAACACCTTTTTCAAGGATGGGAAGCAATTCCTTCATGTTTGAAATCTTCTTGTCGTAAATTAACACAAGCGGATTGTCAAGCACGGCCTCCATTTTATCGGCATTGGTTACAAAGTAAGGAGAAATGTATCCTCTGTCGAACTGCATACCTTCAACCACTTCAACAGTTGTTTCAGTACCTTTTGCCTCTTCAACGGTGATTACACCTTCTTTTTTAACTTTCGCCATAGCGTTTGCAATGAGTTTACCTATTGCAGCATCGTTGTTGGCAGAAATTGTGGCAACTTGCTCAATCTTCTGATTATCGTCACCAACCTTTTTAGATTGTTTTTGTAAATTAGCTACTACAGCGGCAACTGCTTTATCAATACCGCGCTTAAGGTCCATAGGATTGGCACCGGCAGCCACATTCTTCAAACCACCTGTAACAATAGCTTGCGCTAAAACTGTTGCAGTAGTTGTTCCATCACCGGCAATGTCAGCTGTTTTGGAGGCAACCTCTTTCAACAACTGAGCGCCCATGTTTTCTACCGTATCTTTCAATTCAATTTCTTTGGCCACAGTTACACCATCTTTTGTGATGGCAGGTGCACCAAATTTTTTATCAATAATTACATTGCGACCTTTTGGCCCAAGGGTTACTTTTACAGCGTTTGCCAATGCATCAACGCCTCTTTTCATAGCATCGCGTGCTTCAAGGTTAAATGTGATTTCTTTTGCCATTTTTTTTAGATTTTAGTTATATTAAATTTTTTCTTGCTTAAATAATTGCAAAGATGTCGCTCTCGCGCATAATAAGATAATCGTTACCATCAACATTCAATTCGGTACCTGCATATTTTCCATAGAGTACGGTATCACCAACTTTTACTGTCATTGGCTCATCTTTTTTACCTGCTCCTACGGCAATTACTTTACCGCGTTGTGGTTTTTCCTTAGCGGTATCAGGGATAATGATTCCTCCTGCAGTTTTTTCCTCTGCGGCTGCTGCCTCTACCAATACGCGGTCGGCTAAAGGTTGTACTTTTACTTTTGACATTGTTAAATTATTTAATTGTTAGACATTTATTTTTAAGAACGCGTTCAAAAACACACAAAACGTGCCACATAGCAAGTAGGCGCTCACAATTGCCAATTTTTCACTCTCTTTGATTAAATTTAATTAAAAATGTCAGTTTTGCTGACAGATGGGCAGATTGCCGACCACCTATCAATAACTTCTACAATGCAACATTTTTATATCGCATTACAAGGTTCAGAGTTACTATGGCAAAGGCGAATTGTAGCGATTATACAAAATAATTAGTAATATTTTATTGAAGTATATTTTGTTATATCGGCATTAGCCAATGTAGATTTTACTTACGATTGCAGCCCTCTTAAAATTGTAATTTTAATAGCAGCTTAAGCATTGTTTGCTGATGTATCAATAGAGAATAATATCTATTTTAAGCAAGGTGAATACGAATTACAAGTACACTGAAATAGTGCACAATCAACAGCAAAATATTCATGTTGTTGATGTTAGCTCACCTACGAATTTAATATAGTAAATAGTTAACGGCATATCATCAAAAACAATATTCAGGAAACTCACCAATTAAGTAATCAACAAAAAATATATTTCAAAATTTAAGCATCTATTGCTTACAATAACCCATACATACATTCCGCCCAACATGTTGCAAATCATCATATATTGCGAGATACCAAGCTATGGCTAATTTTGAGATTGCTGATAATTAAATACGAGTTAATTTGTATAGGGTAATCATGCAGCGCAGGAGTGATTTTATGAGTATATGAGCCAAAAGCAGGTATAATCTATTCATTAAATCAGTTGATTGAATTATAGTTGTTTTAACGATTCAGCATTTTATATTGCGGAATAAGGGATTAAATTTGCGCAAACATTTCGTTCATGCAAAGTGCTTTTTTGAAAAGGTATAGAAATTCAAGCGGGGAGATTGAATAAGGTCTTTTGCAAAATGTGTGATAAAAAAATATTCAACTAATAGTATATAACCAAAGAACAAAGCATTAGTATGATTTACCTGACTTTTAATGATCCGCCATCCGGTATTTATTCCGGACAAGTGATTGACGTTTGTAGGTTTTTGAATACGGATATGAATGCCGGAATCAGGCTTGTAGCGCTTGTTTCGTCTAGAGGGTTCATGGCAAACAGAAGAAAGATCAAGTCCCAATTGCCCGATGCTATTGTATTGCCCATGTTTCCTGGTGTTGGTAACTGGTCGGTAAATATACTGTGGCTGATATTCATTTGTCTTTTTTGGGGCCGACAATCAATCATAGCAAGAGGACCGTTTGCGGCCACTTTGGCGCTCAGGTTGAAAAAGATAAAATTGGCAAGAAAAGTATGCTTCGATGCCCGAGGTGCTTATACTGCTGAGTTTAATGAATATAATGTATCCGGTAGCGCAAAGCTAAATGCTGAAATCAAGGCAATAGAAAGAAACACTGTATTGAAAGCTGATTTTAGGTTGGCTGTATCCAATCAGTTGGTTGCCTACTGGGCCCAAACATTCGGGTATAACTCAATGCAGCATGTAATTATACCTTGTACAATATCTTCCTCAAGTTCAATTCAGCAGCTAAACGATACAGACATCAAATCTCAAAGAGGCGCTTTAGGTTTTGCTGACAATGATGTAATTTTGGTCTATTCTGGTTCCTCTGCCGCTTGGCAATCGATAAAGTTAGCAGATGATTTTCTGCTTGCTCAGATGCAACAGAATCCAAATTGTAAAGTACTTTTCCTTACCGATAAACTGCCGGATTCAATGCTTACAGTTAAGGAATTTCCGGGCAGAGTGATGCAAAAATGGTTGGTTGCTGAGCAGGTTGCAAATGTTCTGCGTTGTTGCGATTACGGCCTGCTGATTCGTGAAAAATCGATTACAAACTTGGTTTCTTCACCCGTGAAATTTGCAGAGTATTTAGCTGCCGGATTACAGGTCGTTATATCAAGCGAGATAGGTGATTACCCTGGTTTTGTGATTGAACATCATTGCGGTGTGGTTTTGAACGCCTATACAGAAAAATCAATGCTAGGCAGTATTTCTGTGGAAACAAAAAATAGAAATATTGCGCTTGCTGAAATGTATTATACTAAGAAGAGTCGCTTGGATGGATATAAAAGAATTTTATCTGCCTTAAAATAATCATCTCATTGCTCGCAGTCGGCATTTGTAGCTCAGTTAAAATGACTGTTGTATGAGAAAATTTCTGCTAAACAATTCCGAAGTGAAATAGGTAGCGTATCAGATTTGCCGAGCCAAATGACTGTCGCTAACTATCATTGTATGTTTTTAATGCCTTTCGGGTATATATGATAGTCCAAAAAAATTACTTCGGTAACAATGCTGTTGGCATGATAACGGAAATAGATGGATTAAATTACTATGAGTGATATACAATTATTCTCGCGTAAGTGTTTTCAATCACTTTTCTCAAATTGTTGTATTACAAAATGCGTTATTGTATTCATGTTATCTGTCTTGCAATTTTGCTCAGGTTGTGATAACATTAGAAAAAAGAAGTGCAAAAGTCAACCAAATTTATCCCGAATTAATCAGTAGAAGTTACGCATGTAACGCACTAGTGATTTTATGAGGGTAATCCCGCTTAGCAGGTGTT
>JBILUU010000101.1:0-8605 GCA_044370815.1 Bacteroidia bacterium | reverse complement strand
ATTGTGCATAAATTTGTGCATTCCATCGGCATTTGAGCTTGCTCCAACAACCACATCCATCCAACCATCATTATCAAAATCATTCCAAGCCGAAGACCATGTTTGAATAGGGTCAGCCATGTTGGTCCCGTTTGATACATTAGTAAAGGTGCCATTGCCATTGTTTTTGTGCAGCTCATTGATTTTGGCAGTTCCTGCTCCACCACGGCATTTGGCAATAAACAAGTCGGGCAATTGATCATTGTTATAATCTACCCATATTGAGCCATAATTACCACCATTGGGGTGATCGCCAACTCCTCCTTGATTGAAAGTCAGGTTGCCACTGCCATCATTGATGTAATAAACATTAGGGGCAACATCATGGCAAACAAAAGCATCTAAATGGCCATCATTATTCATGTCTACAAAATTACTACGTTGAGAAAAAACATA
This sequence comes from Bacteroidia bacterium, assembly GCA_044370815.1. Taxonomy (GTDB): domain Bacteria; phylum Bacteroidota; class Bacteroidia; order UBA4408; family UBA4408; genus CAIKXD01. The sequence goes on along the minus strand of JBILUU010000101.1, from coordinate 8,170 downwards.
TTCCGGACCTGATACTTGCGTGTAACCTGTTCCACCACTATCCGAAATCATAAAAGTTACTCCGCTGCCTCCTCCATAAAGCAAATCGTTATAGCCGTCTTCATTGAGATCTCCTGCAGCTAAACTCCAAGATGGGGTGTTTTGTGCTGAAGTTGTGGTATAATTAGATGTTGTGAAAGTTCCATTGCTGTTTTGTTTTCTGATTTGAATGGTAGTAGCATTCACGCTCACGATATCATCTAAATGGTCTCCGTTCATATCAACAGCCGCCATAACTGAACCACTAACACTGTTCAAAGATACCGCAGAGAAGGTTATATTGGTTGGGTTAGGGGTTTGGATGGTGTCCTCAATTAATTCAAACATAAATCCGTTTGAACTCCACTGATTGTCGAAAACGATGTAGTAATCATTATTAGCAGTACAGTTGAAGGTAACCACACATAGCGCATTATTTCCACTGTCGTCATCGCCATCCACACAGGTTAGCGCACCGCAGGAGCCGGTATATACATTTACTCGGTTATCAGTGAGTCCGTTACTTGGAAAGTCAGAGGTGATTGTAATAGCATAATCTTGAGTTGGTGTATACTTATACCAATTAGCAGCTGTGGCAGTCAGTGAGCCTGAAATACAAATAGATCCTGGAACCTGTGTGCCGTTTATCGCAGTCATACCATAAACACCTGCGTTAATTACTTGTGCAGTTGAACACGATTGTTGTGCTTGAGCAATTCCTTGACTAAAAATAGCGATGAGTGTTGAAAGTAAAATTTTTTTCATTTGATTATATTTATTAGTTAACCATTACAGTCGTTAATGGAGGTGATGTAATCTTTTAATAGTTGAACTGCCTCCTCATCAATTATCGTTCTTCCAAGGAGTGGCATACGGTTGCTTTCGTCAGTTGAACTGAGTCTGAAATGCATCATTGATTTATTGAAATTGCCTGGCAGAATAATTTTAATTAGCATAGGGTCTAAGGTTTCATCTGGTGTAACACATATGCCCATGTTTTCGGGCAGGATTGTCTCTGAGTATGCCAATCGAAGTGGTCGATAATCACAGTGGCTATTCTCCCTGTGGCAATGAGCGCAGTTGATATCTAAGAATGACCTTAATCTTTCTCTGAGGGGCTTACTGCTATCTTTGTAATCGATGGTGGAAACAATGTTGGCAGGCAAATTATTCTCCAAAATGCCTTTCGAAATCCAATGTTGTAGTTGATTGAAGGTTCCTGAGGTGTAGGTAAAGTTGTTGTTTAGGTTTTGAGGTTGTATGCCAATAGGAATTGGATTATTGTTGGTTTTATGACAAGTTAAACACTCAAGTGCTGATGGTATCCTATAATTGGAACTTTTTATGGTTCCATTTTGACTCCATGAGATAGGGATATTACTACCATCCATTTGTAAAGTCGCTTCGGTTTGCTCCTCATTCCATACATATTCTGCAAAAATCCATCCTGTCGATTTTTTAATCATGATTCTTGTTTCAAGAATTTTTGTTACGCCTGATGGTTGTACATTGTCGTAGTAAAATGTTTTGATAAGTGCAGCTCCAACAGGTAATTCAATAATTTTATTTTCGGCAATATAAGTGCCTTTTAACCCTGAGGGTAGCCAAACAAATCTTTTCTTCAGCGCATAATCAGTGAAAAGAGAAGATGCAAGTTGATAGGGTATTACCCCATCTTCCGGCACTTGATCTTTCATTTGGCCTTTAAAAAAACGATATTCCGATAGTTTTTGATATGGTACCGTGCTCAAGTCTACTGATACACCGGTGGGCAGTGGTGTAGGCTCGGTTGGAGTTGGAGCAGGTGTTTCGGGTACCTCGGGAATTGTTGGCTCAACAGGTTCTTTCTTACAAGAATTGAGAACAATGGCAAAGACAATCGAAAAAAATAAGAACAGAGCAGTAAATTTCTTCATCATATAAACTTATTGGCAAATGTAAAATTTTTCTTTTAACTTTTGAATCTGTTGAACATAATTTACAAAGACCTAGGCAGAAAGTTGTCTGAGCGTGACAACTTATTGCACCTTGGTTTGCGCTGCATCAGTCTTGACCGAAATATCAAATGCCTTTTTGTTTATTGATTATTGTAGCAAATTAACACTTTCATGAAATTCTTTTTTTTTGTTTGATGTTTTAGTATCGATAATTAAGCAATAGGCAAACTGTCATAATTGACATTTAAATTTTAATGAAATACACCATAGAAAGTGTTTTAATCAATTTAAGGAATGTATTGAACCTCAACTGTAATTGAGATTCCGCATTTTCTAATGAAGAATTTTGGGGTGTTTTTTTAGAGGGTAAATCTTTTGAAAATGATATGAATAGACATTGACGTAATCGAGTCGAAAAAATATTTTTTAAGATAGTTTAAAATCACTACATTTGCATCCCTTTTTAGAAAAGGAGAATAAATTTATTGTTAAACCCCTTCTGCAATCAATAAACTGCAGGATACAAACAAAATCAAAACCATGTCAGGAAATGACAAATTCGCACCGCTTGCCGACTTCAACTGGGATGCAATCGGAAAAAAATCACAAAATTATTCAGCAGATGAAAAAGCCAAAATGGCTTCCTTGTATGAGAACACGCTGCAATCAGTTACAGAACACGATGTAATTGATGGAACAATAGTTGCTATTACCACTAAAGATTTATTGGTAAACATCGGCTACAAATCTGATGGTATCGTTCCACTTAGTGAGGTTCGTTACAATCCGGAGATTAAAGTTGGCGACAAACTTGAGGTGTATGTTGAAAGCCAAGAAGATAAATCTGGTCAGTTGATTCTTTCCCACAAAAAAGCACGTGCATTGCGCTCTTGGGACAGAGTAAACGAAGCCTTGGAAAAAGAAGAAATTATCAAAGGTTTTGTAAAATGCCGTACCAAAGGCGGTCTTATTGCAGACGTTTTTGGTATCGAAGCTTTCTTACCTGGATCCCAAATTGATGTGAAGCCAATCCGCGATTACGATGTATACGTGGGTAAAATTATGGAGTTCAAAGTGGTGAAAATCAACAAGGAGTTTAAGAATGTTGTTGTTTCTCACAAAGCGCTCATTGAAGAAGAGCTTGAGCAACAAAAGAAAGATATTATTTCCAAACTTGAAAAAGGTCAAATCCTGGAAGGTATTGTTAAAAACATTACTTCATATGGTGTTTTCATCGATCTTGGAGGTGTTGACGGTCTTATCCACATCACTGACCTATCATGGGGTCGTATCAATCATCCGGAAGAAATCGTTCAACTCGATTCAAAAATCAATGTGGTAATCCTTGATTTCGATGATAACAAAAAGCGTATTGCTCTTGGTTTAAAACAACTTACTCCGCATCCTTGGGATTCACTTGACGCCAACTTAAATGTAGGCGATAAAGTTTCTGGAAAAGTAGTAGTATTAGCTGACTATGGTGCATTTATCGAAATACTTCCAGGTGTTGAAGGTTTGATTCACGTTTCAGAAATGAGCTGGAGTCAACACCTCAGAACTGCACAAGATTTTATGAAAGTAGGCGATACTGTTGAAGCTGTTATACTTACTCTTGACCGCGAAGAACGTAAAATGTCTTTGGGCGTGAAACAACTTTCAGCTGATCCTTGGTCTGCTGTTACAGACAAGTATGCAATAGGTTCTCAACATACGGCCACCGTTCGTAACTTTACCAACTTTGGTATCTTCGTAGAACTTGAGGAAGGTGTAGATGGGCTTATCCACATTTCTGATCTTTCTTGGTCAAAGAAAATTAAGCATCCTTCTGAATTCTGCAAAATTGGAGACAAGATTGAGGTAAAGGTGTTAGAGATGGATAGCGAAAATCGCAGATTAAGTCTTGGCCACAAGCAATTAGAGGAAAATCCATGGGATGTTTTCGAAACTGTATTTACAGTTGATTCAGTGCATACCGGAACCGTAACCCAAATCACCGATAAAGGTGCAGTTATTGCATTGCCATATGGTGTTGAAGGTTTTGCACCTACACGTCACTTGGTGAAAGCTGATGGTACTTCTCTTAAAGTTGACGAACAAGCTGAATTTAAAGTACTTGAGTTTAATAAAGAAGGAAAGAAAATTTTTGCTTCCCACGCCAAAATTCATGACGATGCACTAGCTGCTGAAAAAGCTGCAGAGGCAGATGAAAAGAAAAACGTGGAAAAAGCAGAAAAGAAAGCAGTGAAGAAGGTTAAAGAAAGTGTAGAAAAAACCACTTTTGGTGATATCAGCGCACTTAGCGACCTGAGAGATGAACTTCAGGAAAGTGAAAAGAAGAAAAAATAATTTTTCTTATGAATAATAAAAGCCCGACATCTCTTGATTGTCGGGCTTTTTTTGTACAATTAAACCCGAATTAATCAGTAGAAGTTACGCATGTAACCCACTAGTGATTTTATGAGGGTAATCCCGCTTAGCAGGTGTTTTCAATCCATTGAACCAATGGATTGAATTACAGCTGTTTTAGCGATTCCGCATTTTCTAATGCGGAATTTGGGTTAAATGCGAAGTATCGTAATAAAAACAATTGTCTCGATGCTGTATTTTTCTATCCGAATTTTGTGTTTATCCAGTTTGAAAGTATTGCATCTCCTAAAGGTGTCATTACCGACTCAGGATGGAATTGAATACCAGCTACAGGGTACTCAATATGTTCAAATGCCATGATCCCACCCACATGATTGCGTGCCGTAATTTTCAGGGTATTGGGAAAATGATGTTCATGCAGTACCCATGAATGGTAATGTCCGGTAAGTATTATTTCGGGAATGGCGTAAAAAAGTCCGTTTTTTGTTAAAATATTTGTTTCGAGTTGCTTGCCATGCAATGGTTGTGGAAGGTTCATTAACTCGGCACCAAAGAAAACTCCAAGCGCCTGATGACCAAGGCAAATACCTAGTATAGGAATCGTTTGATGATTTGCTTCAATGAAAGACATGAGTTCACCGGCTTCATGCGGCAACCCTGGTCCTGGCGACAATACTACTTTGTCATAATGATTGATATCGATTCCTGATAATTGATCATTTCTGAACACATCAACTATTGTTTCAGCATTTTTTTCTATGCTGTGCAAAAGGTTGTACGTAAAGGAGTCGTAGTTGTCGATAAGAAGAATGCGCCTCAACAATCCTGTTATTTATAATTAATCTTCCAGGCGCATGTTGTGATAAACGGCCTGCACATCTTCATCCTCCTCAAATTTTTCGATAATGGCAAGCACACGCTCTCTTTGCTCAGGGGTAACTTCGGCATAGGATGTTGGGATGCGCTGTAATTGAGAGTTGATTACATTGAGCCCCTTGTCCTCAAGTGCCTTTTGTAAACTTCCAAAAGCAGCGAAGGGAGCTGTAATCACAATTTCTTCTTCATCTCCTTCTACCTCTTCAGCACCAAAGTCAATCAATTCGAGCTCCAATTCATCTTTATCAATTCCTGCAGCAGCCAAATGGAAAACTGCCTTGCGTTCGAACATAAAATCAAGAGAACCTGTTTTACCCAAAGTGCCTTCGTTTCGTGTGAAGTACATTCTAACGTTGGCAACAGTACGCGTAGGATTATCGGTAGCGCACTCGCACAAAATACCTACACCAAAGGGGCCATAGCCCTCATAAACAATTTCTTCGTAGTTTTTCTCATCCTTGCTGCTAGCACGTTTAATAGCGGCCTCTACACGGTCCTTGGGCATATTGGCACCCTTGGCATTTTGAATCACCACACGTAATTTTGCATTATTGTTTGGGTCAGGTCCACCCGCCTTCACTGCTATTACTATGTCGCGCCCAATACGTGTGAATACTCGGGCCATATTGCCCCATCTTTTTAACTTTCTTACTTTACGGAATTCAAATGCTCTTCCCATGATTCGTTTATTTAATTCGTCCGCAAAAATATAACAATATAAAATAATAAAAATTTTTTCTTCTAATCTTCACTATGTAAGACAATCAAACATCGCAATAAAAATTACAACATCAGCGATGCATCAAACGATACCTGCGTGATTAAAGGAATGGCCATTAAATTTAAATCTTACATAGGCATAAACTTTGCCAATATTTTACTTGAAGTTCAGTTATATCCTATCTAGTAATTAAAATAACCAATTAGTGTAAAGTGAATATGAAGCATATTTTGTACTTTTGCCAACTAAACCAATCAACATGAAAGCAGTGAGCGTGGAATCTTTCTCGACAGCACATTATATTGAACTCGAAAATAAATTTGGAGCCCATAATTATCACCCGCTACCTGTGGTGCTCGAGAGAGGCGAAGGAATTTTTCTTTGGGATGTAGAGGGTAAAAAATATTATGATTTTCTATCTGCCTACTCTGCAGTCAATCAAGGACACTGTCATCCTAAAATTATTCAGGCCCTTACTCAACAGGCATCTAAACTTACATTAACCTCCCGTGCTTTTCATAATAATGTGTTAGGAGAGTATGAAGCATACATCACAAATTACTTCGGATACGATAAGGTACTACCTATGAATACCGGAGTAGAAGGGGGAGAAACAGCTATCAAATTAGCAAGAAAGTGGGGGTATCATGTAAAGGGTATACCCGATAACCAAGCTCAGATTGTATTTGTAGAGGGAAATTTTTGGGGGCGCACCATTGCTGCTATTTCATCAAGTACCGACCCTTCGAGCTACAAAGGATTTGGTCCGTATGTGCCCGGTTATAAAATAATACCTTACAACGATTTGAAGGCGCTTGAGGAAGCATTTCAAGATAATCATGTTTGTGCGTTTATGTTCGAGCCCATTCAAGGTGAGGCAGGTGTTGTGGTGCCGCATGAAGGGTACATTGCCGGTGCCAAACAATTGTGTGAAAAATATAATGTGTTGATGATTGCCGATGAGGTGCAAACAGGACTCTGTCGTACCGGAAAAATGCTTGCCTGCGACCATGAAAATGTAAGGCCCGATATTCTTATCCTAGGTAAAGCACTTTCCGGTGGTGTGTTGCCAGTTTCTGCGGTTCTTTGTGATGATGAAATTATGCTTACGATTAAACCTGGAGAGCACGGTTCAACTTATGGGGGCAATCCCCTCGCTTGCCGCGTAGCTATTGCTGCTTTGGAGGTACTCAAAGAGGAGGCATTAGCCGAAAATGCGTCTGAGCTAGGAGAATTATTAAGAAAAGAACTTCGAGCCATAGGTAGCGACTTGATTTTAGAGGTAAGGGGAAAGGGATTATTAAATGCGATCGTGATTAACGAGACAAACAATAAAAGTGCCCTTGACCTATGCATGTTAATGATGAAAAATGGATTACTTGCCAAACCAACCCATGGCAATATCATCAGATTTGCACCGCCCCTGATCATCAACAAAGAGCAGTTGTTTGATTGTGTTGCGATCATTAAAAAATCAATAAGCAGTTTGTAAATATTGTAGTTGCTATTTGAAAAAATCCTTCTTACCATATGTTCAACTTAACAATATTTAAAAAGTACATGAAATTTACTGAAGGCACGAAGACTATATTTGCATAAAGACTTTGTTTGAAAAATGATAGGATTGAAAAAAATTGTGCTTACTTCGTTGATGTTGCTTTTGAGCTTTTTCGTTTTATACGCGCAAGAGCCCAAAAAACAAAAAGATTATATTGTTGAAGGCAAGGTAACAATTGAAGGTAACAAGCCGGCTTCGGAGGGGGCTATACTAGTTGGCAAACCCGGTGTTTCGGGCGGCACTCGAGCAAGTATTGCCGAAGACGGAACCTACTTAATAAAACTTGATTTTGACAAGGAGTACACCATCACCTTCACAAAAAGAGGTTATGTAAGTCAGATTTATCAAATCAATACAAAAGTCGATAAGGAAAGAATTGAAGAGACTTTTGTGAATAAAGAAATTATGGTTGAGCTTTTTCAGGCAGTAGATGGAGTCAATACCGATATCATGAAACAGCCGGTTGCAAAAATTTTCTATGACGAATTGTTGTATGATTTTGATGAAGATGAAGTATACAGTGCTGAAATGAAGACCAAGGTCGAAGAACTAAAGGCAGCATTATTGGCCCAAATAGAACTCAACAAAAACAACGCTCTTTCGGCCGAAGATCTCAAAAAGAAGCAAGCCGAGGATGCAGCCCGTTTAAAAGCAGAAGAGGCCGCACGAATTTTAGCAGAAAAAGACAGAGTA
>JBILUU010000100.1:0-8812 GCA_044370815.1 Bacteroidia bacterium | reverse complement strand
TGGGCAATATGATTGAGGGCAAAGTGAATGCAGGCGATAAGGTACTTGTGATTGAAGATTTGATAAGTACCGGTATGAGCAGCTTAAAAGCGGTAGATGCATTAAGAGCAGCGCGCGCTGATGTTTTAGGGATGGCAGCTATTTTTACCTACGGATTCGAGAAAGCAAGCACAAGCTTTATTGAAAAAAATTGCACCTTGTACACGCTAACCAACTATTCTTTTTTATTGGAAGCTGCCTTAGAAACAAATTACATTACTGCCAACGATATGGATAAATTAAATCAATGGCTGTTGAATCCTGCCGGATGGGGAAAATAAACAATCAACTTACAAACTATGAGCCAAACCAAGTTACAATCACAAGAGGTAGAAATTAAAAAATCACCTGAAAATATTTTTAATTTTTTGACCAACCTAAACAACTTTGAAAAGTTGATGCCTGCAGAAGTGAGTGAATGGAAAAGTACTGATACTGAATGTACTTTTACATTAAAAGGAATGCCATCTATTGGCTTTGTGATTATAGAGCAAACACCCTATCACCATATTGTTTACAAAGGAATAGGAAAAATTCCTGCCGAGGTGTTTCTTAAAGTTGCCATTACAGGAGTGAATGAAACACAGTGCATAGCACAGTTATTTTTAGAGGCTGAACTTAATCCAATGCTTAAAATGATGGTTGAAAAACCACTCACAAAATTCCTTGATGTGCTGGCTCACAATTTGGCAAAAATAAATGTTTAAAAAACATTGTTGGTACCAATTTCTACAAAAAACAAATTCCTCGTGTAATTTTATTTATTTGACTATCAATTTCTTAGCATTTTTTTAAATACATTGTTTCCTTATACATAATTTTCTTATGTATATTTGTCCTATGTATTCATCAGAGCTAATAAAAGGTACTTTAAAAACTGTTATTCTGAAGTTATTATCAGAGCATGGTCAAATGTATGGCTATGAGATGACTCAGAAGGTAAAGGAGTTAACCAACTCAAAAATTGTAATCACCGAGGGTGCACTTTACCCTTTGCTTCATCAGCTGGAGGCCGAGGGAGTGGTTACAACCGAAACGGTTAACATTGGCAAACGCGTAAGAAAATATTACACACTCACTCAATCCGGAAATGAGCGTGCAAAAGAAAAGCTTTACGAGTTTGCTGATTTCATTCAAACAATGAAAATTTTACTGGATCTCCAACCAAGCATTTAAGTCATGCTAAGTTTAACGGAAGAACAGGTTGCCTTTATTGAAAACGATATCAAGGTTAGGGGAATTACCTCCCCTGACCTGAGTATCGATCTGCTGGATCACATATGTTGTTTAATAGAAAACGAGCTCGATGAATACAAAAATTTCGAGGCTGTTTACCACAAAACTTTATTGCTATTTGGCGACAAAGGTCTTAAAGGAATTCAGCAAGAAACTAATCGTTTATTAACCTTTAAACATTATTATTTTATGAACTCAACAATGAAAATTTCGGGGTATGTATCGTCATTATTGATACTTATTGGATCGTTCTTTAAATTTCAGCACTGGCCCGGTGCTAACGTTATGATTGTGGTTGGTGTGTTTTTTTTAGCCACCTTGTTTTTACCGTTGTTGTTTATCCTCAAATTTAAATCGACCGAAGAGAACAACAGAAGTATTTTATTAAGCATCGTAGGATTTATTTCATCTCTTGCCATTTGTGTAGGTATTTTATTCAGGATATTACATTGGCCGGGAGCACGCATGATTATCGTTACCGGCTGTTGTTTGCTTATTTTGGGCTATCTTCCCATTTACATTTTAAGTATTTACAAAAACACTACCAATAAAATAAATGCCACGGCCACCATCATTTTAATAATAGCTGGAGTTGGCTTATTTGTAACCGAATCGGGCACCGGTTTATCAAGAGCCACCTCCGATAGCTTTTGGAGAGGCGTAGTGGAGAGTGATGAATTATTGAAACACAACATTCAATTGAACAGGCAATGTTTTGAACTTAAACTTACTCAGCAAAGCAATGATTCGTTGAAAGTACTAAAGTTAAAGCAGCTTCAGTCGGCATTTGAAAATTTAATGCAATACACCACTGACATGAAAGCTTATATGGTTTCGATTACAGAAGGTGTTTCTCAAGAGCAAGCCAAAACAATTAATCTCGATAACCTGCGCAGCAGCGGCTGGAATGATGTGTTGAGCGAAAGGTTATTAACTGAAGAATTTGCTGCCAATGATTACACAGCTAAGAAGCTTAAAAAGAAAATCGAAAATTTTAAGCAAACGATAGCATCACTCTCACCAAATACCGATACCAGTCAATTGAACACCAATCAGGTAAATGTATATGGCGAGATGGTTCCGTGGGAAATATCCAATTTTGAAAAGCTTCCTTTGCCACTTGTCATGTACAACATGATTAGAATTGAGTTAGCTGTACAATCCATACAAACAGCTACTTTGTATCAATTGAATTGATACAAAGTAGCTGAATTAAATTTGTAAAAATGCCGACACTAAGCTCAAGCATCAAAAGGAATGCAGCAGCATACACCTATGCTAATTATAAATTTACAATGGCTAGTGCCGATATAACAAAATATAGTTCAAAAAATTGGACTTTTTATTTTGTATAATCGGTATAACAGATCAAGTTTAGCGCCTAATTTTGATGTTTGCGGCTTAGTGCAAGTGCAGAAAATTTATTGCCAAATAAATTGGCAATCAGAAAAAATAATTTACTTTGGGAAAATTTTGTTTATGAAAAAAATTCTTACCGTATTTTGTTTATGTGCTCTTCTATCGCACACACAAGCACAAAAATGCACGTTCACCAAAGAAGAAACCGATAGCAAATCGGGTTTACCTGTTAGGTCGATTATGACCTCTGTTACCAATCAGTTTATCGTATGGACCATTAAAGAAGCTGATCAATACAAATTGGGTCTTGAAATAACCATGTCGGGATTGCATAAAGAAAATATTCGTAAAGGCGATACATTAACTATTACGTTTGGTAACTACGAAACCATTTTGGCCTTTGCAACTGAGCAATTTTCACCTGTTGGTAAAGCAAACGATTTGACCGAAATAACTAATTATTTTCCATTTTACAACGTGAGCAATGATGATTGGATGAAATTATGCGCCAACAATATTCAGTTTATGAAGGTTGTGTTCAAGGGCGATTATGTAAACATAGAGTTAAACGAAGGTAAAGCCAAAAAAATTAAAACAGCAGCTGTTTGTGTGAAGTAATTATTGAGTCAAATTTCAATATATTAATTTTTTCAAAGCTGCACTATTTGTTGATATTACTTCAATTGTAGAAATAAATATGGCCTCTTATTTACTTTTAACAACTTAGGCATACAATTTTATTTTTTTTGTTTCGTTCATAGGAAAAATAAATTCCATGAAAAAAGCATTTCTTGCAATATTAATTTTCGGAAAAACTACAATGGCGCAGCCTAATGTAAATTACAATGATGTAGTTGTAATTGTTAATGACAATAGTCAAGCATCACAGGATATTGCCAATTACTTTAAGGTGAAGCGGAATATTCCCGCACAAAATTTAATTCATATTAATTGCAGTACTAACGAAGAAATAGATTCTACAACTTTTTCACAAATAAGAATACAAATTGAAAATGGGCTAACTAATTTATCGAATTTGAATGACATTAATTATTTGGTTACTACCAAAGGTCTGCCATTAAAAGTACTTAATGATGACATTAATATATCACCCAGCCTTGGGAAAAGTGCCTCATTTGATGCAGAGCTGTCATTGATACTTGGAAACTATGCTTACAGTATTGCAAATTGGAATAATCCAATTAATCCTTTTGCATCAGCACAAGGTCATTTTACAAGAAATCAATATGGAATTTTTATGGTTACAAGGTTAGATGCTTATACCACAAGCGATGTATTCAATTTAATTGATAAAAGCGGCCCTAATACCGCTGTGAATAAACAAGCCTCTCATTTTATTTTTAATTATGCCAATGTAAGCAATCAGGCAGAAAAAAGCTTGTTTTTCAGCAGAATGCAACCTGCACACGATACATTAATTTCTAAAGGATGGGTGTCTCAAATAGACACAAGCAATATATTTGCTCAATACTATCAAAATATACTCGGTTATTTTTTTGTTTATAATTCACTTGCACTTAATGAAAAGCCAAATTTTTTATGGGTTAATGGTTCCATTACAGAAATTACTAGTGTTAAATCAGGCAATACATTTGATTCAAATTTTGCTCCTTTGGACAGGTTACTAATTGCTGATTTAATTGGTGAAGGTGCCGCTGGTGCTCATGGGTATGTTTATGATGTATATTTTAACTTTACCTTAATTCCTGAAAAAACTTTTACATTTTACACAGATACGACAAATCATTATAATTTGGCTGAAAGTTTTTACAGAGGAATGCTGAGATTATCTGATAAAGATGTAATAATTGGAGATCCTAAAACATCAATTATCATTGATAATACGGTTGGATTAAGTAAGATTGAAAATGCAGCAGACATAGAAATATATCCTAATCCAAGCACAGATTTGGTATTTATTAAATCCCAAGTAAAAATTGATAGCTATAAGTTATATGATAGTTATGGCAACATTTTAATTAATAAAAAAATAACAACCCAAACAAATCAGTTAAGTATAAACTTTAAGGAATATGTCAACGGGATATACTTTATCCAGCTTTTTAAAACCGATGGATATGCCCTAAATAAAAGAATCGTGAAGAGCAATTAAAAATATTGCTTTTGTAATTTTATTCTAATACACCAAATTAGGACCTAACCAACGTTCTGCTTCTTCAATACTCATACCTTTGCGCTTTGCATAATCCTCAACCTGATCTTTTTGAATTTTTCCTAATCCAAAATAATGCGATTGTGGATGTGCAAAGTACAAACCACTGACTGCAGCTGTTGGAATCATTGCCATACTTTCTGTAAGCTGCATGCCTGTATTTTTTTCTACGTCCAATAATTTCCAGATGGTAGTTTTTTCGGTGTGCTCAGGTTGAGCAGGATAGCCCGGTGCAGGTCTAATACCGGCATATTCCTCCTTAATGAGTTCGTCATTTTTGAGGTTTTCATCGGTAGCATATCCCCAAATTTCTTTCCTTACTTTCTTATGCATTAATTCTGCAAAAGCTTCCGCTAATCTATCAGCCAAAGCCTTTAACATTATGGCATTATAATCATCGTGATCAGCTTCAAAGCGAGCTACATGAGCATCTATACCAATACCGGTGGTTAACGCAAAGGTGCCAATATAATCTTGCACTCCCTGAGGTGCCACAAAATCACTTAGTGCCACATTAAATTGTCCGGCAGGTTTTTTGGTTTGCTGGCGTAAGGTATGAAACACCACCTTGTTAGCATTCGCAGTTACATGTATATCATCTCCTACTGCATTAGCAGGGAAAATACCAATAACTGCATTGGCTTGCAACCATTTTTCCTTAATGATTTGTTGCAACATATTTTGAGCATCGTTAAATAACTTGCTTGCCTCGGCTCCTCTTTCTGCATCAGTCAATATTTTAGGATAAGATCCTTTTAATTCCCAACTATGGAAGAAAGGCGTCCAATCAATATATTCGGCTATTTCGGACAAATCATAGTTATTATAGACTTGCGTTCCTATCTGTTTCGGAGTAGCTATTGAAGCCGCTTCCCAATCGATTTCAAATTTGTTGGCACGCGCTTCTTCAATACTAATAAATTTATTTTGCGATTGTGCATTTTTATTTTGCTCACGAACGCGTTCGTAATCCTTGTTTAATTCATCCATGAATGCTTTGCGCAATTCATCTGAAATTAAACTGCTAGCCACCGGTACTGATTTACTAGCATCATTTACATGCACCACAGGTCCGGAATAATTTTGTGCAATTTTAACTGCAGTATGCACTTTTGAGGTGGTAGCACCACCAATGAGTAAAGGAATTTTAAAACCTAAACGCTCCATTTCTTTTGCTACATGCACCATTTCATCTAATGATGGAGTAATTAAACCGCTCAACCCAATCACATCTACATTATGTTTTTGGGCTTCACTTAAAATTTTATCAGCCGAAACCATCACACCCAAATCAATAATTTCATAGTTATTACATGCCAATACCACACCCACAATATTTTTTCCAATGTCATGCACATCTCCCTTCACTGTAGCCAATAAAATTTTACCGGCATTGGTTCTTCCATCACCAACAATTCCGGCTAATTTATTGGCTTCCTTTTCGGCCAATAAAAATGGCTCCAAATAAGCTACTGCTTTTTTCATCACACGGGCACTTTTTACTACCTGAGGTAAGAACATTTTACCTGCACCAAATAAGTCACCCACAATGTTCATTCCGGCCATTAAAGGGCCTTCAATAACATGTAAAGGACGACCTAATATTACGCGTGCTTCTTCTGTATCTGCATCAATATAATCGGTTAAACCTTTAACTAAGGAATAACTCAAACGCTCTTCCACAGTGCCATTGCGCCATTCTTCCGATTTTTCAGTTTTTTCTTTAGTAATACCCTTTAGCGATTCCGCATGATCTACTAAACGTTCGGTAGCATCATCTCTCCTGTTTAATAATACATCTTCAATTAATTCTAATAATGTTTTATCAATATCATCATACACTACCAATTGCGAAGGATTTACAATGCCCATATCCATACCGGCCCTTACGGCATGAAATAAAAATGCTGAATGAATAGCTTCGCGCACATGATCATTCCCTCTAAAAGAGAATGAAACATTGCTCACACCTCCACTTACTTTGGCATGAGGTAAATTTTCTTTAATCCATTTGGTGGCATTAAAAAAATCTAAGGCATTTAAGCGATGCTCTTCCATGCCTGTTGCTACAGGGAAAATATTGGGATCGAAGATGATATCTTGAGCCGGGAAGTGTACCACATTAACTAAAATATCATAGGCTCTTTTACAAATATCTATTCTGCGTTGCAAGGTATCAGCCTGCCCTACCTCATCAAAAGCCATGATGATAACTGCAGCACCATATTGCTTTATTTTTTGTGCTTGCTCTATAAATTTTTCTTCTCCTTCTTTTAAAGAAATAGAATTTACAATAGCTTTTCCTTGCACACATTTTAAACCAGCTTCTATCACAGTCCATTTGCTGGAATCAATCATAATTGGCACGCGTGCAATATCAGGTTCAGAAGCAATTAAATTTAAGAAACGTGTCATACACGCTTCGCTATCTAACATGCCTTCATCCATGTTTACGTCAATTACCTGTGCTCCGCCATCCACCTGATCTTTAGCAATGGCAAGCGCCTCTTCATAATTACCTTCGTTGATTAAGCGCAAGAATTTTTTAGACCCAGTAACATTAGTTCTTTCACCAACATTCATAAAATTACTCTCGGGACGCAGCGTTACAGGCTCCAATCCGCTTAAATGCATTAAAGTATCAGGCTCAGGCTTTTTACGTGGTTTAGCTTCTTTAGCTAATTCGGCAATACGTTTAATATGCGCAGGCGTTGTACCACAGCAACCACCCACAATATTTAAAAATCCAGCTTTAAGGAAATCTTCAATTTGATGTCCCATTTCATGCGCATCCTGATCATATTCACCAAATTGATTCGGCAAGCCAGCATTGGGATAAGCACTCACATAGAAGGGTGCTTTTTCTGAAAGTTCTTCTAAATAAGGACGCATATCCTTTGCACCTAAAGCACAATTTAATCCTACACTTAATAAATCAACATGCGAAACAGAGTTTAAGAAAGCTTCGGTAGTTTGACCAGAAAGTGTTCTACCACTGGCATCGGTAATGGTTCCCGAAACCATCACAGGCATTTTTATATTCTTTGCTGCGCAATAATTTTGGATGGCAAATAAAGCTGCTTTCGCGTTAAGCGTATCAAAAATTGTTTCAATTAACAATAAATCAACACCACCATCAACGAGTCCTTTCACCTGCTCTGCATAAGCTTCAACCAATTCATCAAAAGTGATTGCTCTAAATCCTGGATCATTTACATTGGGTGATAAAGAAAGTGTACGATTTGTTGGTCCTATGGCACCGGCAACAAATGCTGTGGTGCGGCCGTTAGCTTCAGGAGAAGCCAAAAACTCAGCCACTGCTTCTTTAGCAATTTTTGCTGATTCATAATTTAATTCATACGCCAAAGCTTGCATATCATAATCGGCCATAGCAATAGTAGTATCGCTAAAAGTGTTGGTTTCAATGATATCGGCACCTGCTTTTAAATATTCTTTATGAATAGTTTTAATAATTTCGGGTTGCGTAATAGAAAGCAAATCATTGTTGCCTTTAAGATCTTTATGCCAATCGGCAAATCGCTTACCGCGATAATCTTTTTCTTCGAGTTTGTATTGTTGAATCATGGTGCCCATTGCGCCATCGATAACTAAAACACGTTTTTCTAATTCTTTTCTGATATCCATATAAAAATATAATTATGACTTTGGATTGTAGATTCTCTTTTTTTGAATAATGAACAAGAAACAAGGAATTGAAAACATGAATATTGAAGTGATGTTTTTATCATTGAAACTTGCGCTAATTATTTAATTATTGTTATTGAATAATGAACAAGAAACAAGGAATTGAAAACATGAATCTTGAAGTGATGTTTTTATCATTGAAACTTGCGCTAATTATTTAGTTATTGTTATTGAATAATGAACAAGAATTTGAAAACATGAATCTTGAAGTGTTATTGCTTCCTTTGAGACTTGTGTTTTATTAACTTGCAATAATGTTGAATAATGAATACCGTCCAT
>JBILUU010000099.1:0-8842 GCA_044370815.1 Bacteroidia bacterium | reverse complement strand
TATAATCGTCCACATCACTTTCAGCAATAAATTCGGTGTAAGGATCAAGCGATTCGAGCATGGCATCAATGCCTTTGTGAATGATTTGCTCGGTCTTTACATCATCTACATAATTGGCATTCAACTCCCGAAAGAGGGTCACAAAAATGTCGATGTTTTTAGAGATTTCGAAAAGATTATCTTGTTCAAAAGCAAAGAAACCAATTGAACATACTGCGATGAGCGCAGTAATGACTTGTTTCTTACATCTGTTTATAAATCTACGCAAGCGTTGCATTGAGTTTGTTTAGCATTCAAAAATAAGGATAAAAGTATTGCTTCTAAAAAAATTAGTCGTTTTTAACGCTTGTTATACCAATGTGATTGATAAATTATACCAATAATTTAAAATTTTTTGTGGGATACGCTGTAAATTAAAATCGTCATTCACCAATTATATTGTTACTCCTGAATGTTTCGGTATTGATTTGTTCCTTACAAAATTCATATTCGTAGGTTAAATGATTGCTGCATACCACCATTAATTTTGTTGATGCATAGGTTTCAATCATTTGTTGATACCAATCTATCGCCTTCGCATCAAGATTGGCACAAGGTTCATCGAGCAGCAATACCTGACAATTGGAAAGTATAGCTAACGTTAGTTTAAGTCTTTGTTTCATTCCCGATGAAAAAACCTTCAACTCTTTATTTGCAGCGTTTTGCAGTCCGCTCAGTTCGAGCACCTCGGTTGCCGATAGTTGATTGACAAACGGCTTAAATTTTTGATGAAACAATATGCTCTCGAAGCAGGTAAATTCTTCAATTAACTCAAGATATGGCGAAGCATAACTCACCTCTCGATGAATATTTTCTTTATCAATCTCAACCTGCGCGTGCTTGTAAATGATGTTGCCTGAACCCGGCTGCATGAATCCCGATATAATTTTAAGCAGAGTAGATTTGCCCGATCCATTGCCACCAAGAATAACGCATGCTTTGTGTGCCTCAAAGTGATGGTTAAAATTTTTGATGATCCATTCGTTTCCGAATTGCTTACCTACACCTTGCGCAATAATTTCCATTTCTGCCAAACAGTTTATTGTAAACTACCACGCATAATCCCGTTTGTGCTTTCCTTGATAAATGCAATAATTTGATCTTTTTCAGGGATTTTTGGTGCTTCGTGCTCTACTACATTGAGCGCGTTTGTAACATTGTAACCTTTTACATAAATGGTGCGATAAATGTCTTCTATGGTAAGAATAGTTTCTTGAGAAAATCCTCTGCGTCTTAATCCAACAGCATTAATACCCACATAAGAAAGGGGCTCTCTTGCTGCCTTTACAAATGGAGGTACATTTTTTCTGACAAGTGTACCACCGGTAATAAACGCATGTGCCCCAACTTTCACAAATTGCTGCACCGCCACAAGTCCTTCTAAGATTACATGGTCCTCGATTGTTACGTGACCGGCAAGATTTACTGTATTGGCCAAAATAACGTGATTGCCCACGGCACAGTCGTGAGCCACATGCACGTATGCCATCAACAAGCAATTGCTCCCCACAGTAGTTTTCATACGGTCGGTGGTGCCTTTATTAATTGTTACACATTCGCGAATAGTGGTATTGTTGCCTATTTCGGCTGAAGTAATTTCTCCTTTATATTTAAGGTCTTGCGGAATAGCACTGATAACTGCCCCCGGAAAAATACGGCAATCACTGCCTATCCGAGCGCCATCCATGATCGTTACGTTGGGTGCAATCCAAGTGTTATCGCCAATTTCAACATCATCATAAATGGTGCTGAAAGGACCTATCTCAACGTTCTTGCCAATTTTAGCTTTACTTGAAACAACTGCATTTGGATGAATCATAGGGTATTATTTTTTACATTCATAAATCATTTCACCTTTGCAATTTGCGCGAGCATTTCGGCTTCCATTACAGGCTTTCCGGCAACATATGCAACTCCCTTCATGTGGCATAAACCTCTTCTTATTGGTGACAACAAATCAAGCTTAAATACCACTGTATCGCCCGGTACCACTTTTTGTTTAAACCTAACATTGTCAATTTTCATGAAATAGGTCAAATAATTTTCGGGATCAGGAACCGTTTTCAATACCAATACTCCGCCACATTGTGCCATTGCCTCAATAAGCAAAACACCCGGCATAACCGGCTCACCGGGGAAATGTCCTTGAAAAAAATACTCATTAATGGTTACATTTTTCACCCCAACCACACATTCGGCACTAAGCTCCATAATTTTATCAACCAATAAAAATGGTTGACGATGCGGGAGCAACTTCATGATATCTTGCAGATTTAATACGGGCTTTGCATTTAAATCAACAAAAAATCCTTCGTCTTTCTTTTTCTTTTTGGCAAGGGCAAGTTCCTTTATTTTTTTTGCAAAAGCCACGTTGGCTGCATGACCCGGACGTGCTGCTAAAATATGACCTTTAATGGGCATCCCAACCAAAGCCAAATCACCTACAATATCCAACAATTTATGTCGTGCCGGCTCGTTTTGATGATGTAAAACCGTATTGTTCAGCACTCCTTTTCCTTGCACTTTTACAGTTGGCTTGTTGAATATTTTTGCCAGGTTGTCGAGTTTATCTTGTTCAATTTCTCTGTCCACAATCACAATAGCATTATTAAGGTCTCCACCTTTGATGAGGTTGTGATGCAGCAACTGTTCGAGCTCATGCAAGAAAACGAAGGTTCGGCATTCCGAAATCCCCGAATTAAATTCTCCAATATGATACATCGAAGCGTGCTGTGTGCCAAGAATAGGTGAATTATAATCTACCATTACGGTAATACGAAAATCTTCTGATGGAACAGCCAACATTTCGGCTTTCTTGATAGGATCTTCGTAGGTAAGGGTAGATTCAAAAACAAAGTATTCCCTGATGGCCTGCTGCTCAGTATGCCCCACCGAATTGATGGCATCAACAAATGGTTTTGAGCTTCCATCCATAATTGGAATTTCGGGGCCTGTAACTTCAATTAAAGCATTATCGGTTTGTGTGCCTACCAAAGCAGCTAGTACATGCTCAATGGTACTCACCTTCACTCCATTTTTACCAAGCGTGGTCCCACGTGAAGTATCAATCACTAAGTCTACATCCGCCTCAATAATTGGCTGTTCGGGTAAATCGGTTCTTTTAAACTTGTATCCGTAATTTTCAGGGGCGGGGTGAATGGTAAGTTTTGCCTTTGCTCCTGTGTGTAATCCAACGCCTTCAACACTTACAGGCGACTTAATGGTTCTTTGTTTTTCGCTCATCGTTTGTTTAACAATCGTATATTTTTACAAAACTATGCTTTATTTTTTTTCTAACATCATCTTTTCTAAGGCCATTAATTTGGCGTGCATCTCGGGCAGTTTTCTAAACATCACGTAAGAACGTTTATAGTCGCCAATTGCAAAAGCCGGTGAACCTTGCCATATTTCATTTTCATTTTTAATGCTATTGCCAATACCACTTTGGGCGGCAATTTTTGTTCCCTTTGCAATGCTAAGATGCCCTATGATTCCAACTTGTCCGCCAATCATGCAATCGCTACCAATTTTGGTGGAGCCGGCAACACCTGTTTGCGCTGCAATAACCGTATTTTCGCCAATTTCAACATTGTGCGCAATTTGAATGAGGTTATCAATTTTTGCTCCTTTCTTAATTACGGTTGAACCTAAAGTGGCTCTGTCAACAGTAGTGTTAGCGCCAATTTCAACGTGGTCTTCAATAATTACATTACCAATTTGAGGAACTTTTTTATAATTGTTTTCGCTGTTGGGCGCAAAGCCAAAACCATCGCCACCAACTACCACCCCGGAGTGAAAGGTGCAATGTTTCCCAACAACACAATCGGAATAAATTTTTACTCCTGAGAAGATGATGGTATGATCATCAATTTGTGTGTTATCGCCAATAAAAACATGTGGGTAAATTTTTACATGATTCCCAATTTTTACGTTAGCACCAATGTATGCAAAGGCACCTACATACACTTCGCTGCCTAATACTGCAGTGGGCGAAACAAAGCTAGGTTGTTCTATACCTTGCTTATTATGCTTTATTTTGTTGTAGGTTTCCAGCAAAAGGGCAAAACTTTCATAAGGATTTTCAACCCTAATGAGTGTTGCGCTGATGGGTTTTTCGGCAACAAAAGTTTTACTCACAATAGCCGCTGTGGCTCCGGTGGTGTAAATATATTCGGTATAAGCAGGATTTGCTAAAAAGGTAAGTGATTTTTCTTTTCCTTCCTCTATTTTAGCAAGTGCGTTTACCACTGCATCGGGATTACCTTCTACTTCACCGCCTAAAATTGCGGCAATCTGAGCAACTGTAAATTCCATTTTTTTTCAAAAAATAAATCGTTGTAAAACTAATCTTTAAGCACACATTCTTTTGGGTAACACATAAAAAACTTTTCCACAGTGTTAGACAGCACAGAAATGTTTAATTGATCGGCTGCATCGGCAATGTCAATCATAGAGCCATCTCTGTAAAGTAAATTAATTTTATCGTCACCGGGTTTATAGGCATTGTTGCTTACAGAGTCGCTAATCACAAAGTAAGATGCTTCTTCAGCAGTAAGGTTTAATTGCTCTTCCACTCTTTTTTTGATAGCACTCATTTTACTTTCATCAAATTCCTTGTTGCCAATTTCAATGTGCCACAGTTTTCGGTCAACCATGTTGTTACACAAAATATTCAGCACTTTGTCATCATGCCATTGCCACATTTTAATGGCAGTAAAAATATCATAATCATCAAGCCGGCTAAAAATTTCGGCTACCGAAACATCATTAAAAAACTGATGTTTGGTAATTTCATTTTTTAGAAAAAATGCAAAGGGAGGTGTGGCAGGGAGCTCTACCCCTTTTTGAACAAGGTATTTGGCTCTTCTTAATATGTTTACCAGCATGTGTTCGGCACACAACACGGTTTTATGCAAATATACCTGCCAGTACATCAGTCTGCGGGCGATAATGAACTTTTCGATGGAGTAAATCCCCTTCGCCTCAACCGATAGTGTATCGTTGTGCACACGCAGCATACTGATAATCCTGTCGCTGTTGATAATTCCTTCGGACACACCGGTAAAAAAGCTATCTCTTTTGAGGTAATCAAGTCGATCCATATCGAGCTGACTGCTTACCATTTGATGCAAAAAGCTTTTGTGATATTTGTTTTGAAATATTTGTATGGCAAGCGATAGCCTACCTTTGAAATGCTGGTTCAGTTTATTCATGAAGTGTAAAGAAATTTCTTCATGATGTACATCCTTTACAATAACCGACTCCAATGCATGTGAAAAGGGGCCGTGTCCAATATCGTGCAACAGAATGGCTATGATTGCTCCCTCTGCTTCTTCGGGTGTAATTTCGGTGCCTTTGCTTTTGAGCGTATCAATACAGGTGAGCATTAGGTGCATAGCTCCTAAGGCATGATGAAACCTTGTATGTAGCGCACCTGGATACACATAGGAGGTAAGACCAAGCTGCTTGATTCGTCTCAATCGTTGAAAATAACGATGTTCTATAATATCGAAAACAAGATCACCGGGAATGGTAATAAAGCCATAAATGGGGTCGTTGATTATTTTCTGCTTGTTCACCAAATGTATAGGTTTAAAGATGCAAAGTAAAACAATTTATTGTGATTTATACCGACCGATATCTTGCTTCCCGATGTCCCTTATGTTGGGTCAAGATTTTGAAGGATGCCTATATGGTTGATATAAAAATTATTGTGAGTCGGTCCTCAAGCACGCATCATCAAAAACTCAACCCAACAATGAAATCATATTTGTTTGGTATCAATCAAAACATTGATAAAAATCATATTCTTTGTGAAAGACCAGTCAACTTTGAACCTACAACATTTTTTTAATGTTTGAGTGCGGCTTTATGACAAAACTATGACAAATAGAAATGTTTAGCATATGACATTTGTATTGCTAAAAAAACAACTTGAAAAGATTATACTGCATAGCATTTACCCATAACAACGTTCCAATTGAAAGGATTGGTTTGTTTCACTTGGAAGAATCTTTTTACGCCTCCCGCTTCAAGCACTTGAAGGCAACTTGCCATATTGATGAGTTGTTGTACCTATCTACCTGCAATAGGGTAGAATTTTTTATCACTGCTGATGAGGTTATTGATGAGGTTTTTTTACGATTATTTTTCACTTGTTTTGCTCCGCAGTTTACCACAGATGAAATTGAATTTGCTGTGCGTCATGCAGCTATTTATACAGGTGATAGTGCGGTTCAGCATTTGTTTGAGGTGGCCTCTTCCATCGACTCATTGGTAGTGGGTGAAAGAGAAATAATCACACAAGTGCGCAATGCCTACGATAAATGTCACGCCCTTCAACTCTCGGGTGATGTGCTTCGATTGGCTGTGCAACAAGCTATAGTTACAGCCAAAGAGGTTTATACCAATACTCAAATTGCCAATAAACCAGTTTCAATTGTATCACTTGCATACCGCAATTTGATTGAGAGTTCTATAAAACCTAGTGCGCGTTTTATTATAGTAGGTGCCGGCCAAACCAATACCTTGATGTCGAAGTTTCTGAAAAAACATGCCTTTGGCAAGTTTGCGGTGTTTAATCGCACGTTGAGCAAGGCCGAAAAACTTGCAGAGGATCTCAACGGAATGGCTTATCCTTTAAGCGACCTAGGTCATTACAAAGAAGGTTTTGATGTGCTCATATCATGCACAGGAGCAGCCGAAAATATTGTAACTCCCGAAATTTATGAGCGTTTGCTTGCCGGTGAAAAAAATCAAAAAGTGATCATTGACCTTTCGGTACCCAATGATATAGCACCCGAAATTAAAACTGCTTTCAATGTTAAGTTCATCGACATTCAATTTTTGCAGTCATTGGCTAATAAAAATTTAGCAGAGCGCAAAAAAGAGCTTGACTTTTGTCATCAAATTATTGCGCAAAAAATTTCCGATTATAATTTATTAATCAAAGAGCGTAAGGTAGAATTGGCCATGAAGCATGTTCCTGAAAAGGTAAAGGAAATTACCGAAAATGCCCTACAAACAGTATTCGCCAAAGATATTGAAAACCTTGACGAAGAAGCAAGAGAGGTGCTTGCAAGAGTACTTAATTACGTAGAGAAAAAATATATTAGTGTGCCTATGAAGTTGGCAAAGGATATTATGCTCAATTAAATACAGCCAACATTATTACCTTTGAGGCATCAAAACAAATAAGGTGTTTAGCAAACAAATCATTATTGGCTCTCGCGGAAGTGACCTTGCCTTGTGGCAAGCAAATTTTGTAAAGGATAAACTTGCGCAAGCAGGATACGATTGTGTGATACAAATCATTAAAACACAAGGCGATAAAATTCAGCACCTGTCGTTCGACAAAATGGAAGGTAAAGGTTTCTTTACCAAGGAGCTCGAAGAGGCCTTACTCAATGAAAGTATTGATTTAGCTGTGCATTCACACAAAGACTTGCCAACCATATCGCCCGAAAAGTTGTGCATAGCTGCTGTCTCTGAGCGTGAAGATCCTGCCGATATTTTGCTCATCAATAAAAATGCCCTTGACACGCGTCAAGCTTGGAACTTAAAAAAGAATGCTTGCGTAGGAACCTCATCAATACGCAGAAAAACCCAGCTTTTTGCATTCAGAAACGATTTGCAATTGCAAGAACTTCGTGGAAATGTACCCACTAGGATTCAAAAATTGAGGGAAGGTAAATACGATGCAATCATGTTAGCGGCTGCCGGTGTGGCGCGTTTACAATTTAATTTGGATGAGTTTCATGTTGAAAAGCTTGATCCCCGTCAATTTGTTCCTGCTCCTGCACAAGGTGTTCTTGCCTTACAAATAAGAGAGTCAGACAAAGCGCTTGCTGATGTATTGAAAGTAATCCATGAGCCCGAGGTAGCGCAAAAAATTGATATCGAAAGGAAAGTACTGAATTTATTTGACGGGGGTTGCCAACTACCGCTTGGTGTGTATTGCGAAAAAGGTTACAATGTCGAAGATCTGCCTGTTTACAGGGTTTGGGTAAGCAAGGCCAACCCAACCGACAAGGCCCCACTTTTTAGTTACTATGAAAAGGAAACAGTAGAGCACTTGGCTGAAGATATTGTATCGCACATTCAATCGGTGCAACCGTGTCGTGTTTTTATTTCCCGAAATTTATTTCCGGGTCAGTTGTTACACAGCAGTCTTTCTTCACAGGGCTTTGAAGTGAATGGCATTTCGCTAATTAGTTTTAAAGTAATTCCGATAAAAAGTTTACCCGAAAGCGATTGGATTTTTTTTAGCAGCAAACATGCTGTTGATAATTTCTTCAAGCAAAACCCTGCCCTTACGAATCAGAAGATTGGTGCTATCGGTAAATCAACTGCCGATGCCATTAGAAAATTTGGTAAGCGGGCCGAATTCATAGGTCAATCTACCGACACAAAAATAATAGGAAGACAATTTGCCTCGCGTGCAGGAAACGGTAAAGTATTGTTTCCTATTGCCAAAGGCAGCATGAGGAGTGTGCAAAATCAATTTGTAAAGAAAGATCAAGTGATTGATTTACCTGTATATGAAACTATTGAGCACAACGATATTGCTCTTCCGCAAGCAGATATCCTTATTTTTACAAGTCCCAGCAATGTAAATGCCTTTTTTAAAAATCATTTAGTAACAACTCAGCAAAAGGTAATTGCAATGGGAGGCGCAACCGAAGCCGAATTACGTAAGCATGGAATAAGAAAATGTACGCTCCCCAATAGCTTTGATGATATTGGCATTTTGCAAGCTGTTTATAAAATTGCTACTCACTAATATAGTATGATGATACACCGC
>JBILUU010000107.1:0-8362 GCA_044370815.1 Bacteroidia bacterium | reverse complement strand
CTAAAAGTAACGCCAAAGCTATTTTGCGGTAAATACGTATTGCATCAAATTTGCACCCATTTTGAGTGCTTTCAAATGCGCTTCCGGAGAGTCTTTGTGCACTTCGTATGACTCCCATCCATCGCCAAAATCACATTCATAGTCATAAAAACAAACCAAGCGACCTTTATAAAACAAGCCAAATGCTTGAGGGGCTTTATTGTCGTGCTCATGAACTTTTGGCAAACCATTATTGAAATCATATTTTTGATGGAATACCGGATGATTAAATGGTATCTCAACAAAATCTAACTCAGGAAAAACCAATTTCATTTGTGGTCTGATGAACTTGTCCATGCCATAGTTATCTGAAATGTGTAAAAATCCGCCTGCAAGTAAATATTTTCTCAAATTTTCGGCCTCTTGCGAATTGATAACAATGTTACCGTGTCCTGTAAGATGCAGGAAAGGATAATTGAAAATTTCTGAGCTGCCAATATCAACCACTGCCTGCTCAGGATTGATGTTTAATTTTAAATTGTCGTTACAATATTTAATTAAGTTAGGCAGTGAAGTTTCTAGGTTGGCATACCAATCGCCACCGCCATTATATTTTAACAATGCAATTTGAAAAGAAGGACCTGCCGCCTTCATCATTCCAAATGAAAGGAGCATGGCAAGTATAAAAATATGCTTCATCTTATTCATTAGGGGCAAAGTTAGCATTTATAACAATTATAACATGTTATCTCCCTTTCTTTTATAATATAGCCTATGATCTTTATATCGTTAAAATAAAAACAAGAAATTTTCCACCTCCATTTAAGCAGTTTCGCAACCTTCATATAGAAGTTCGATGTTATGATTTTGTAAATAAAAGTATGGCTATAAAATTTAATTATTAAAACTAAATCAATTACTTTGCACGAACTTTATAAGAATTAAAATGTATAGCGACAGAATTAAAGCTGCCGGACAAAACCCTCACGTATCGGTTGATTGCGTTATATTTGGATTTGAGGAAGGAGATCTTAAAGTATTGCTCATTGAAAGAAGTTATGCCAATGCCTCCAACCCTCAAAAAACCGGCAAGGATTTGCTTCTTCCGGGCGATTTGGTTTATGATCATGAAGATTTAGACACCTCTGCCAAACGAATTTTAAAAGAGCTTACCAACCTCGAGAATATTTTTCTTGAGCAATTCCATGCTTTTGGCGATCCTAATCGTGTAAGAAAAGAAACAGATAAGGTTTGGCTTGAGTCAATAAGAACAGAGCCAGAGGCACGAGTAATAACTATTGCCTACTACTCGCTTGTAAAGTTACATGATTACCAACCAAGTGCTAAATCGTTTGCAAGAAATGCTTATTGGTATTCGCTCAATCAGCTTCCAGAATTGGGTTTTGATCATAACGAAATCGTAAACTCAGGACTAAAAGCACTAAAGAAAAAAATTCAAACGCATCCAATTGGCTTTGAGTTGCTACCCGATAAATTTACCTTGAGTCAGCTTCAAAAATTATATGAAACAATTTTAGGGCACTCGCTTGATAAAAGAAATTTCAGACGACAAATCATCAAGAAAGGAATATTAAAACCGCTCTCTGAAAAGCAAAAGCATGTGCCTCACAAACGTGCTCAATATTTCGAATTTGATAAAGAGAAATACGAGTTAATGAGCAAAGATGATTACGAAATTTTATAGCGTTAAACAGCTATAAAAATTTACAACTGAATAGTGCGATATCATCAACGTAACTCATATCTTGCTTGAATTTATCGAGCGAAAGTATGATCGAAGTGTTGAGCTTCTTCATTTCAGGCGCATCACTTTGAAGAATGATTTGTATTAGTCTGTCCATACCAAAATCTTCTCCTTCATCGTTTTTCTGCTCTACCAACCCATCGGTATAGCATAGCAGCAAAGTTTGCGGTGATACATGTACAACCCCCTCTCTAATCCGCGGAATTTCGGGCAGCATGCCCACTCCTATTCCACCCGTGGTGAGCTGCAATAAAGTGTTTGAACAAATCATCAAAGGTGGATTATGGCCTGCGTTGATGTAGGTCAACATTCTGGTTACCAAATTATATCTTGCCAAAAATATGGTAATGAATTTTTCTCCTTTGGCATTATCAAATATTAAGGTGTTTAATTCATGAATAATATCGGTGAGTGATGTGCTATGCTTGAATAGTGCGCGTAAATTAGCTTGAAAATTTGCCATCAATAATGCGGCACTCACTCCTTTGCCCGATACATCGGCAACACAAAAAACTACTTCATAATCATTGAGTTTGATAAAGTCATAATAATCGCCACCTACCTGATGATGGGGCTGGTAATAGGCATGAATACTCAATTGATTGTTATCCGGAAGTTTTTCGGGAAAAAGCATGTTTTGCATTTCGCTTGCTAGTTCTAGCTCCTTCCTAGAAGCCACTTGCAACAAACTCTCACGCACCAATCTTTTATTTTCTATGGCAACAATGATAATATTAGTGAGTGTTTGAACAAATGGTAAGTGTTTAATTGTTGGGCTGATTTCAATTTTTTGCTCATCAATATCTCCGATGAGCAGGTATGCAAGAGGTTGGCTCTTGTGATAAACCGGAATGATGATATCAAACCTTTCATATGAAGAAGAATCTGATGATACAACTTCTACCTCTGTAATTTCTTTGTATTTGAGCAAATCAATTTCGATTTTGATATCCTCAAACTCATTGGCAATACCATATTTAAGCACACACTTCCAATCGTTGTTATAGGTAAACAGCGCTATTTTTCCGATATTTAGTTCATTCACTAGAATGTTTTCGTAAAGTTTAAACAAGCCCTCAGTGGGGAGGTTACTATTGATGGCCTTGGTAATCTCGAGCAATGATGTCAACTTTACATTGTTGATGCGCTTTTTGAAGCTATCAGTCTCTATATTTTTTTCAGCATTAAGCTGATTTTTTGCCATTTTATATTGCTTATTTATTATTTATACCACTAAACCTAACTTTCAATTAAAACGCTCCAATATTATCATTTTACAATCAAAAAAGCATTACTCATCAATTTTTTAACAAATGACACAATCAAACAAAAATTTATTTTTCGGGGTTTGAGCGTAATTCTTCAATGATGCTTGGCAGCTTTCTGATAAGCGCTAATTCTTTCCATTTATCGCGGGCCTCCTCAACGGGTGCGCCAAAATAAACCTTCCCGCCTGCCAATGATTTTGAAACCCCCGACTTGCCTAATATAACGGCTCCCTTACCTATTGTTAAATCTTTTTGTACGCCAACTTGCCCCCACAAAATAACATCATCTTCAATTGTAACCACACCTGCAACGCCAACTTGTGCGGCAAAAAGGCAGTTTTTTCCAATCACCGTATCGTGACCAATATGCACCTGATTATCTAATTTTGAACCATGACCGATAACCGTATCACCACTAACACCTTTATCAATCGTACACAGCGCTCCTATCTCAACTTGATTTTCAATAATCACACGACCGCACGAAATCATTTTATCGTATCCCGAAGGTTTCTTTTTATAGTAAAATGCATCGCTGCCAATTACCGTTCCTGCATGTATTATTACTTCGTTGCCTATGACAGTGTTATCATAAATCGTTACATGGGAATGAATAACACAATTATCACCAATAGTAACATTTTCTCCCACAAAAACACCTGGCTGCAAAACAGTGTTGTTGCCTATTTTTGAGTTCAGACTAATTTTTTGTGAGGCAGGCACAAACTTCACAAAATGCTTCACCAAATTATTGTACACATCGAAAGGCGCATCACAAAATAAAAGTGTCTTCCCCGCAGGACATTCAACACGCTTGTTAATGATAATTGTGGTGGCGGCAGAGTTCAGCGCCTTATCGTAATACTTTGGATGATCTACGAAAGTGATATCACCTTTTTCAACCATATGAATTTCATTTATTCCTGTAACTTCAAAATTTGCAGGCCCTTCAAAATCGGCATTAGCCAGAGCGGCAATTTCAGATAGTGTGTATTTTCTGTAAAACTTCATGTTGTAAAAAAAATAAAAGGCCAAGAAAATTCTCGGCCTTTCAAAGATATAAATTCTATTTCAATATTACTTAACTCTTTCTACGTAAGCTGATGTTCTTGTGTCAACTTTTATTTTATCTCCTTGATTACAAAATAAAGGCACGTTGATTGTTGCTCCTGTTTCGATAGTTGCTTGCTTAAGTGTGTTAGTGGCTGTATCACCTCTCAAACCTGGTTCGGTGTAGGTAATTTCTACCTCCACAAAGGTAGGTGCTTCGGCCGAAATTGGGTTTTCGTTTTCGAAAGCCACTTTTACTTCCATCCCTTCTTTCATGAATTTTAGGCCATTCCCAAACAAATCAGATGGAATATGCAATTGTTCAAAGGTTTCGTTATCCATGCAAACAATATGCTCGCCTTCACTATATATGTATTGGAGGTTTTTATATTCCACCCTTGCAATGATTACCTCTTCCCCACTTCTAAAACGATACTCAACAGATTTTCCTGTTTTTAAGTTTTTCATCTTCGCTTGATAAAACGCACGAAGATTACCTGGTGTGCGATGCTGATACTCGGTGATCACACACAATTCATTGTTAAATCTGATTATTGAACCAACGTTAATGTCTGCAGTTGTTGCCATGATGATGTTTTTTATATTCGGGCTGCGAATTTAGATTTTTTTTGCATACATTCAAATAGTCTTTAACATTTAAAATCCTTGGGTATATGATGATTACTAAAACCGCTACATTTTCGACTATTTCTTAATAACGCTTTTTCAATTATTCAGTCTACCCGCCTTAATCCATTTTTCGATGATGGCGATGTAGCAATTGTCAATCTTTTTGTTAGCATTTGGCATTGGTGCTGCACCACTCTCGTGTTTGATCGACTTCATTAACAGCCCACTTTCAGCCACGATATTCGTACCTTGCCAGCTTTCCAATTTAACACCTCCCGATGCACTGCCATTACTGTGACAACCGGCCTGCGCTCCACAATTACTATTAAAGATGGGCTGTACATCGTTTTTGTAGGAAATGGTTTTATTTGTATCGCACTCCACTTTGCCCGGAGTTAGGTCTTCTTCCTTATTTTTTGAACATGCAACAATAAGGAGCACTGTTAAACTGGTTAAAACAGTCAATTTTAAGCAAACACTTTTCATGAGGTTAGTTTAAATAATTGTTTTTACTGATACATTCTAAAACGATATTTGTTTATCATGTCTTTTTATTTCACCTGGTATTATCTGATAAACAGTTCGCAATAATAAGCTAATATTTGACCAATTTCCAACAAATAAAAAACACTAACCTCAAAAAAGGTCAGTGTTTTTATCAAATAATTAATTGGTTAATTAACCGCACTTTGAATGTCCGCAACTTTTACAGTTTAAACATCCCTCTTCATATACAAGTCCTTCGCTATCTCCGCAAGATGGGCACTTTTTATCTTTTGCAACGGTACCATCAGGAATAAACTTTTTGAGCGTACGTGTTACGCCTGTCTTCCAGGTGTTGATATTATCACTGTATAAATTGAGATTCTCAATCAAATCAACCACCTTTGGCAGAGGCATCCCTTGCCTTAAAATACCGCTAATGAGTTTGGCATAATTCCAATATTCTTTATTAAAAGATCTCGAAAGGCCTTCGATTGTTACTTTGTATCCATCCTTATCGGTATACTGAAAATCGTAGCGCTTGTTGCCATCATCGGTTTGGTTTTGAATCACCCAGCCGGTTTTTACGCTCAAAGGAATTACAAAAACATCTTCGGTTTTTCCGGTGAATATTTCATAAGGTTTTCCATTGAGCAATCCAACCACTCCAATCCAATGCTCATTATCATTCATGAATCTTACAATCTCGGCCTCCAATACTTTCGGTCTTTTTGGTGCTGTAAACTCAATGATAGTATCAGCTTTTTTCTCCTTTTTTTCGGTACTTACCAATACGCCACTGCGCGATCCTTCGCGATAAACGGTGATTCCTTTTAACCCATTTTTCCATGCTTCTAAATAAATATCACCCACTTGCTCCACAGCAACATTCTCGGCTAAATTGATGGTTGAGCTGATTGAATGGGTAACATATTTTTGCACAATGGCTTGCAATTTTACACGATTATTCCAATCAATTTGAGGCGCGGTAGCACCGTAATACGGACTTAATGTTTCATCTGTTTTGCCTGTAATGCTCATCCACTCTTTCAACTTGTGATGATAAACTGTAAACTCTTGCCAACTATCGCCCATGTCGTCTTTAAAATCGATGCGCGCGTTGGTATCATGTGTGTTTACTTTTCTTCTTCTTTTGTAGCTCAACATAAAAACAGGTTCAATACCCGAGCTAGATTGTGCTAACATGCTCAGAGTGCCGGTTGGTGCAACTGTACTGATTGAAATATTCCTGCGTCCGAAATCCATCATGCGTTGATACACCTTGGGAAATTCCTTTTGCATCATTTGAATAAACTCTGATGTTTGCTCAATTTCGGGATCAAATGAATCGAACTTCCCACGTTCGATAGCCATATCGATAGAGCTTTCAAACTCTGCCTCGCATTTTACACGCATCATTTTTTCGGCAGCCACAAGTGCCTCCTCGCTATCAAATTTGAGATTGAGGGCAGCAATCGCATCAGCAAGAGCTGTAAATCCAAGACCTGTTCGCCTTCCTTTTTTACCTGCTTCATATAACAATCTCCATGTATCTTTTTCCACTTGTTTAATCACATCGGGCTCAGGATCCTCATTTACCTTATTGATAATGCGCTCATTGGCTTCCAATTCTAAATCTACCAAATCATCCATCAGACGTTGTGCTTCATAAATTGTTTCATAGAACTTTTTATAGTTAAAGCTTGCTTGTTCTGTAAATGGATTTTCCACCATGTTGTACAAATTTACGGCTATCAGTCGGCAGCTATCGCCTCCCTGCATAGCAATTTCGCTGCATGGATTGGTAGAAACATTTTTAAAGCCGGGATAGATAGATGATGTTGAATATTTATGTTGTCTGTCCCAAAAAATTAAACCAGGTTCGGCTGTATTATGTGCGCATTTGATAATAGTATTCCAAAGTTCTTTTGCTTTTACCACTTTGCTATATTTTGGTTTGGCAGCATCAATTGGAAATCTTAGTGTAAAATAGGCATCATTGCTAACTGCTTCCATGAACTCGTCTGAAAGTCTCACCGAAACATTAGCTCCTGTTACTTTCTTTAAATCTTGTTTCATGCTTATAAACTGCTCAACATCAGGGTGTGCAATATCCATAGTAATCATTAGGGCACCTCTTCGGCCATTCTGCGCAACTTCTCTTGTGGTATTACTAAACCTTTCCATAAAACTTACCGCTCCTGTAGAGGTGCCAGCTGCATTTGATACATGCATGCCTGCCGGACGAAGGGTAGATAAATCGATACCTACACCGCATCTTCTTTTAAATAGTTGTGCCATTTGTTGATCGGTATAAAAAATACCACCATATGAATCGTAAATTTCGGGTAGTACAATACAATTGCTCAAAGAGGCAATCATGTATGGATTTCCTAAAGATGACATTACGCTGCCTTGTGGAATTACTGCATTAAATCCTTTAAAGAATTCGTAAATTTTGTTGAAGTCAAGAGCATTTCGGTTTTGTCCGTATTCAGATAGTAAGTGCTGCTTCCCGGCCAACAAATTATTGACTTGGTAATATGCTTCAATCCGAGCAAACTCTTCTGCCATGCGCTTATGCATATCATCAGGAGTCAATTCTATAAATTCTCCTTTTTCATTTTTCATGGCGTACTTGTTTGCCCATGTGCTTGCAGCCAAATCATCCCCATTAAAATATTCGGTACTTTTTTCGAGTACTTCTTTATATGAGTAGGTAGTTAATTCCTTGGCTGACATTGATTTTTTATTCATTTTAGTGACCGACATAATGTAAGATTGTTTAAATGATTGTAATATTGCCTTAGTTTTCGTCTCTAAAATTATCACAACAAGACACCTCCGTAGAATGAGTGCCACGTAGTTTTAAACAAAATATTGTTAGCTACGAAAATCCTTTGTAGCTCCTACTATATGCTTACTTTTAAGTGTTTCAAAGTGTTCGATTTGAACCTCTTAAACACACACGATTTTTTTTATTGCACTGAAAATCAGAGACAAAAATAATATGAACAATCTTTTGGTAAAATTGCTTGCAGTGGCATTTGTTCCATATTTCATGAAATTAACTTCAAGTATATCCAAACTCGTGCTCTTTATTGAACACTTTGATTGAATTTAAGCAATTTAAAAATAAATTACCAATCTCAGTCGTGATGGGCTATTTGAAACTATTGCAATAGAA
>JBILUU010000098.1:0-8851 GCA_044370815.1 Bacteroidia bacterium | reverse complement strand
GTCAACAACAGCAATTACACGCTTAGCGCAAACAATATTCAAGATATTGCAGGAAACACTATTTCGGCAGGAAGTAATACCAATTTCAATTACACAGTGCCTGTTTCTGCACTTTATAGAGATGTTATCATCAACGAAATTTATGCCGATCAAACACCAATCGTAGGTTTACCGAATGCAGAGTTTGTAGAAATATTCAACAGGTCGGGTAATGCCATCAATATTGGTGGCTGGGCACTTAATGATCCCGGAACTAATGGCACAATTGGTAGTCATGTTATTTTACCCGGGGAGTATGTTATACTTTGTGCCAATGCAGATACATCATTATTCCAATCATTAGGCACGGTGGTTGGTGTAACATCATGGCCTTCTTTGAACAATGCTTCTGATATCCTTTATTTGAAAAGCGATAATGGTATTTTTATCGATAGTGTAAGCTATTCTGATACTTGGTATCAAGATGCAGTAAAGGCAACAGGGGGGTGGACACTTGAGTTAATTAATCCAACAATAGCGAGCGGTTGTGCCGGAGGTGGTAATTGGTTGGCGAGTAATCATCCTTCGGGAGGCACACCCGGACAAGTAAATTCAGTATTTAACGGCACGCCCGATGTTGTTTCACCACAAATTATCAGCACTGAAAATCCGGCTGCAACCATACTCAAAGTTTGTTTTTCGGAACCTATCAATCCATTATTGTTGCTTGCGTCAAATTTCACAATTAGCAATGGCATTGGTACACCCACACTTGTTAGCATAGATGCCAACTGTGCAACTTTAACTCTTTCGAGCAGCCTGCAGGCAGGAATCAATTACACACTCACCTGCACAGGACTCAGTGACTGTTCGGGCAATTTGCTCAATCCTAATTCAGTTACCTTCAACTATTTTTTACCACAACCATATGATGTGGTCATCAACGAAATAATGGCCGATCCTTCACCAATTGTTGGATTACCCGATGCCGAGTATGTTGAATTTTTTAATACCACTAATTACAGTATCAGTACCGCAGGTTGGACTTTTGAGCATGGCACAACAATCAGGAATTTTCCTAATGCAGTAATTCCACCCGACAGCTTTTTAGTGATTACCACGTCTGCTGCCCTCAACGATATGAGCATATATGGCAACGTAGTTGCTGTCGCAAATCTGAGTTCTACAGCCATTACCAATTCGGGCACCACCTTGCGTATCAAAGATAACAATGGGCTTTTAATACATGAAGTTACATACAGCGATCAATGGTACAATGATGCTTCAAAGGCGGCCGGAGGTTGGTCGTTGGAAATGATTGATCCGTTGAACCCCTGCGCTGCCAACAATAATTGGACTGCATCAAATAATCCTGATGGAGGAAGTCCGGGCAGAAAAAATTCTGTATTTGGACCCAATACGGACATTATTGCCCCACAGCTAGGCAGTATCAGCATCATCAATAGCAATCAAATTGAGGTAACGTTTTCTGAACCTATCGTAAATGGGGCTTCTATCAATGCTTCTCAATTCACCATCAACAATGGCATTGGTAATCCGGCCCTTATCACCTTTTCGGGAGTTCCTGCAACAAAGGTCACACTCTCTTTATCGAATTCTTTGCAACAAAATGTAATTTATGCACTTACGCTTACGGCTTCATTAACAGATTGTGCGGGAAACAATAGTGTCAATTCGCTATCTGCTAATTTTTCTAATTACAATGCACAAGCTTTTGATGTTGTGATTAACGAGATTATGGCAGACCCCGACCCCACTGTTGGTTTGCCATCATACGAGTATGTAGAGTTATACAATCGTACATTATTTCCAATTAATTTAGGCAAGTGGCGTTTAAAATATGGCAGTTCATTTAAACTTTTACCATCGGCAACTATCAATCCCGGTGAATATGTAATTCTTTGCGCAGCAGGTGCTTTTTCCTCACTACAAAGCTATGGTAAAACCTTGGTGGTTGATGGACTTTCCTCTAGCTCAATTACCAACTCAGGAACAAATTTGATTATTACCGACACCCTTGGCAGAGTAATTCACGCTGTAAACTACAATGATACTTGGTATGGCGATGCAAACAAAGCAGATGGTGGCTATAGTTTGGAACAAATTGATGTTACCAATCCATGTGCAGGAAAAAACAATTGGCTTGCTTCTAACAGTGCAACTGGCGGAACACCCGGAAGCAGCAATAGTATTGCAGCATCTAACCCTGACAACAAGGCCCCCAATATCAAGGCAGTTTGCATAGAAACCCCCAACACCCTTAGATTAAAATTTAATGAACCACAAGACAGCACTTCGCTGTTAAACGCTTCCGTATACAATGTTGATAATGGCATAGGATCACCTTCAGGCATTCAATTATTTGGTCCTCTGTATAATGAGGTGCTGCTCACCTTTGGCGCATCATTCAACAACAGTAGTACTTACACACTAATTATCAACGGCACGGTTAAAGATTGCGCAGGTAACCTTATTGCTTCAAATGCCAATCAAAAATTTAGTTTATATCAAGCCAAGCCATATGAAATTGTTATCAATGAAATTATGGCGGATGAGAGTCCTGTTGTTGGATTACCCGCATCGGAATATATTGAATTGTATAATAAAACAACACAACCCATCAGTTTAATCGGATATAGTATAAAAACAGGAAGTAGTACATCACAAATAGGATGCGCCTCGATACAAGCCGGTGAATACCTGACTATACTACCAAAGAGTGGCAGCGCAGATGAAATTACATATGGAAATAATTACATTGCCGACAATTATACCTCAATCACCAACACAGGAGCACAGATTACACTTAATTCGGGAGCGGGCACAATTATTTCAAGCGTAAGCTATTCCGACAATTGGTATCAAAATACATTGAAAGCAGCAGGTGGTTGGAGTCTTGAACAAATTGATCCACTTAACCCCTGTGCAGGCAGTGAGAATTGGAGAGCAAGTAATGATGCTAAAGGCGGTACACCCGGAAAAATAAACAGCGTAAATGCCCCCAACCCTGATATACAAGCACCAGAGATATCGCGCATTGCTTATATCAATCCCACCAATATTGTGGTGTATTTTTCCGAGTCACTCAACCTCAATTCCATTTATAATGCCTCATCCTATATTATTGATAATGGCATAGGTTCTCCATCTATTGTAGTACCTTATTTGCCTGATGTTAAAAAGGTAGGGCTAAATCTCTTATTCCCTTTACAACAAGGAAAAATTTACACACTCACTATTTCCGGCAACCTGATTGATTGTGTAGGCAATCTTATCAACACCACTATTACAGGCAAGTTTGGTATTCCTGAAAAAATTGCTGTTGGCGATTTAATTTTAAACGAGTTGTTGTTTAATCCCAAAACAGAAGGATTTGATTTTGCCGAGGTATACAATAAGAGTGAAAAAATATTATCTTTTAATGATGTGCAAATTGGGAATGTTGATACTACAAGTCGCACTTTTTCAAATCTTTACAAAGTAGATTCCTTGGGCTACCTTATTTTTCCAAAATCTTATTACGTGCTGAGTGAGGGTACAGAGTTGGTAAAAAAACAATATAAAACCGCCAACGAAAATAATTTTATTCAAGTTGAAAATATGCCCGGCATGAATGTAAGCGAAGGCAGTTTCGGATTGATTTTAAATAACGACACTTTAATTGACGGTTTAATGTATACCGAAGACATGCACTTTCCCCTGATTGCAGATAAAAAAGGTGTTTCTCTGGAAAGAATCAGTTTTAACAGGAGCAGCAGTGATTTATCAAACTGGCATTCTGCCGCTGAACAGGTTGGCTTTGCAACCCCCGGATACCAAAATTCGCAATTTGTAGAGGACTCAGAAGCCAGTGATATTTTAAGTTTTAACAACGACATATTTTCACCTGATAATGATGGCTATCAAGATGTTTTGCTCATTAATTATTTATTTTCCGAACCGGGCTATGTTGGAAATGCAAGTATTTTTGATGCAAGAGGAAGATTTATTGTTAAAATTATGGATAATGAGTTGCTAGGCACACAGGGAGTTTTTAGTTGGGACGGCATCACTGAAAGTAACGAAAAGAGCAGTATAGGGGTATATTCTGTGTTTTTTGAGTACTTTGACACGAAGGGCAATACCAAAAAAATCAGAAAAAGTTTTGTTTTAGCAGGTAAACTTTAACAATTTATCTAAAAAAATATCGTTAATTTTAAACACAATTAAGTAAAGGTTCGTTTATCAATATAGATGAAGCAATTGAAATACATATTTACCCTCTTATTGATATTTTCGTTTGGAAGATTGTGGGCTACCCACAACCGAGCGGGGGAAATCACATATAGGCAAGTTGGAACGAGCCCGTTTACCCTTGAGTTTACGCTTACCACCTACACCAATATTGGGCCTACCATTCAGGCAGACCGCTGCCAAATGACTTTTCATTTTGGCGATGGAGATACTTGTATTGCTTATCGTGAAAATGGCCCCTCAGGAAGTTGCCCACCTCCCGCCAAAATGGGTGAGGTTATACAAAACGCAACTGCAACACAGGGTGGTATCAAAAAAAATATTTACAAGTGCATTCATACTTTTTCGGGAGGTGGAACCTTTACCATTTTTGTACTTGACGAAAATAGAAACGATGGGATTAATAATATTCCAGGTTCTGTTAATGTGCCTTTTTATGTTGAAACTGTGGTAACATTAAGCCCATTTTTAGGATCAAACAGCGGTGCCATCTTATACAACCCACCTATCGACAACGCCTGTGTTTGTAAGCGCTTTGTACACAACCCTAATGCCATAGACCCCGACAACGACAGTCTTTCTTATGCGCTTGGCATTTGCAAGGGAGCGCAAGGAAATAACATTATAGGATATTCTATTCCTCAAGGCGTAACCTTAAACCCCGTAACCGGTGATTTAGTTTGGGAGTGTCCGACTCCGCAAGGTGAATTTAATTTTGTGATTCTTATCATTAGTTGGCGCGCAGGCATCGCTATTGACTCAATAACGCGCGATATGCAGGTAACTGTTGATGGCAGCTGTATCAACAATCCGCCTGTTTTACAAGTGCAAAATATTTGTGTGGATGCGGGCAACTTAGTTAACTTGACCGTAACTGCCACCGATCCTGATAATCATGATGTAACCTTAACTGCCACTGGAGCTGTATTTAATTTTAATCCCAATCCTGCAAATTTCTCTCAAAATTTAACTGGTCCAACGCCCTTAACAAGCAGTTTTACCTGGCAAACCTCATGTGCAAATGTGCGCAAAGCACCTTACCAAGTATCATTCAAAGCGTTAGATATTCCTTTAAATATCAACGATCAATCCCTAACTGATATTAAAACTATACAAATTACGGTAGTGTGCCCAGCGCCCACCAATTTGACCGTTACACCTCAAGGTACTGCCATCAATTTAAATTGGAATCCAACAATATGTTCCCAAGCTGCAGGTTATAAGATTTACCGCAGAAACGGACCATCGGGATTTGTGCCTGCACAATGTCAAACAGGAGTACCGTCTTCTACCGGCTACAGTTTAATTGCCACACTTGCAGGCAGTGGCACCAACGCCTTTACCGATGATAACAATGGTCAGGGTTTAATTCATGGCATTGATTATTGTTACATGATTTGTGCTTATTTTACTGATGGTGCAGAGAGTTATGCCTCGAACGAGGATTGTACTACTTTGAAAAAAGATGTACCAATTATCACACATGTTACCGTTGACAGCACAGCCATTCAGCAGGGTAAAAATACCATTATATGGTCGCCACCAAGAAGAAGCGAGTTAGACACCATTACTTATCCGGGCCCATACAAATATATTATTTTCAGAAGTTCAGGAGCCAATTGCAACAACCTTACCCCTGTTGATTCGATTGGTAATGTTAGCCTCCCTGGCATCGCTACTGATACTACATTTCAACACATTAATATTGACACCTACAACAATTCTAATAGCTACCGTATTGGATTTTACAATGAGAATCCTCGCTTATTTATAGGCACTTCACATTGCGCCTCGTCAATATATTTGGATATTGTACCCAGCGATAATTCCTTGACACTCGACTGGACTTCAAATGTGCCATGGAGCGAAGATTCATTTGTTGTATTCAGACAAAATCCAACTACCTTACTGTTCGACAGCATTGGCACTTCAAGTATAGCACAATATACCGATACAGGATTAACCAACGGAACTACCTATTGCTACAAAGTAAAATCGTACGGACATTACTCTGAACCCGGCATTGTAAAACCGCTGATTAATTTTTCACAAGAGGCATGTGGAGTTCCAATTGATAACGTTCCTCCATGCTCCCCTGATTTATCCATCACTGCCAGCTGCGACTCTATTCTGAATACACTTAGTTGGAACAATCCCAATTTGAGCTGTGCTGATGATGTTTTATCTTATAAGATTTATTTTAGTACCAACGATAGTGCTAATTTTAATTTGATTGCAACTATTGATGATTCAGGTATACTCACCTTTACTCATAATAATAACGACATTTCTATTGCAGGTTGTTACTACATCACTGCGCTTGATAGCAATGCAAATGAGAGCTTATCGAGTGATACAGTTTGCTCTGACAACTGCCCTGAGTATATTCTACCTAACATATTTACTCCCAATGCTGATGGAATTAATGATGAATTCAGACCTTTTCCTTACAAGTTTATTGAAAGCATTGATATGAAAATTTATAATCGATGGGGAGGTTTGGTATTCTCAACCACTGATCCGGAGGTATTGTGGAACGGAACCAATCAACAAAGCAAGCAACCTTGCACCGATGGTGTATACTATTACATATGCGATTACACAGCTATCAGGTTGCAAGGGAATGTTACCGAAACACTGCACGGCTTTGTACAATTGTTTACCAGCCCCGCAAACGGAGGAAAATAATTTTTCTTTTACAATTTATGTTTTACAACTTTCCCTCTATCGTTCGTTTGAAACATGCGGTGATATTTATTTTTACAATAATAGCGATGGATTGTAACGCACAATTCATCAAAGGGATTGGGATCATGGGCGGTTTGAATATGAGTAATCAACGTTGGCAAATTGACACCACCGATTACAACAAGAATCAGAAATTTAAATTTGGATTTAATGGAAGTTTATTTGTAGAATACATCAATCACGAATACATCAGAATGGTAACTGAGGTGCAGTATTTTCAAGATGGGAGTAAGAGTAGACTATTCGGAAATACAATTGGCAATAACTATGTTTGTTTCAATAATTTCTTAAAACTAAGGCAAGAACTTTATGATGTTACACCTTATTTTTTGATTGGCCCCAAGTTTAAGTATTTGGTTGGAGAATCGGGTTTCACGGGGTTTAGGCCTATGCATTTTAGTATGTATGCCGGTATTGGTATGGAATTTTTGTATAAGAAACCATGGATTTTTATAGCTGAATTGGGTTATGACCATGACATTAACCGTGCACTCAAGCAGGAATTTATAGCTATTACCAATAAAACCATTTGTTTACGACTTGGCATTAAATATCAAATCAAGAAAAAAGCAAAAGGATGCCGTACAGGAGGTTTCAGGCCTGATTTTCCAAAAAGCTCCGATTAGTATAAAGGTTAATTGGCATATTCAAAAAAGCCCATTAATTTTGCAAAAAAATTCACCATGTTTTTACACAATCGAATAAACAAGAAAGAGCTGAAGGAGCGATTGAAGAATGATGTTACTGCTAGAAAAACCATCTCTTTTTACCGATATGTAATATTAGAAAATTCTGCTGAGCTTAGAGATGTTTTATACAAAGATTTGAGTGCTATGAATGTGCTTGGAAGAATTTATTTGGCCTACGAGGGCATTAATGCACAAATGAGTATTCCGGCAGAAAACTACGACAATTTTATTAGTTATTTAAATACCTATGCAGCGTTTAAAGATATGCCCATTAAAGCAGGCGTTGAAGATGACGGCAAATCATTTTACAAGTTGGCTATAAAGGTGCGCAAAAAAATTGTTGCCGATGGTTTGGATGATGGTACATTTGATGTAACCAATGTTGGCAAACATTTAAGTGCTGCAGAATTTAATGCTGCCATGGACTTGCCTGGCACTATTGTAGTGGATATGAGAAACCACTATGAGAGTGAAATAGGACATTTTGAGAATGCCATTTGCCCCAATGTAGATACTTTTAGAGAGGAGCTGCCACTTGTAGCCGATATGTTGAAGGACAAAAAAGATCATAAAATACTGATGTATTGTACAGGAGGGGTGAGATGTGAAAAAGCAAGCGCGTATCTGAAACATCAAGGTTTTAGCGATGTAAATCAATTACATGGTGGAATTATTGAGTATGCCAAGCAAGTGAAAGAGCAAAATCTTCCGGTGAAGTTCAAAGGCAAAAACTTTGTATTTGATGAACGACTTGGCGAAAGAATAGGCAATGAAATCATCAGTAAATGCCATCAATGCGGAGCTGTTTGCGACACCCATACCAATTGTGCGAATGATGATTGTCACCTGCTTTTTATACAGTGCGATGATTGCAAAAAAGCTATGCAAGGATGTTGCAGTGCTGCTTGTATAGCGATTATTAATTTACCGATTGATCAGCAAAGAAAAATTCGCAAGGGAAGAATGAAGGAAGACTCTCTAAGCGTTTATAAAAGTAGACTAAGGCCTAACTTGGGTGAAATGTTACAATCGGGTTTGGAACAACTGCGGCCTGTAAAAAATCTAAAATAATGCCCATATAAGCATTTAACCCAAATTCCGCATTAGAAAATGCGGAATCGCTAAAACAGCTGTAATTCAATCCATTGGTTCAATGGATTGAAAACACCTGCTAAGCGGGA
>JBILUU010000289.1:0-4186 GCA_044370815.1 Bacteroidia bacterium | reverse complement strand
ATTATAGCTAAGGTAAAACATGCTTTAAAAAGCGAACTGTCAATTTATGAAATAATGCAGATTTTAAGTATATCTGTTTTTGATAAGGCAACTTTACAAGAGCTACTTACAGAATATAATACAAATCAAAATGTCAAAGAACAAAGAAATTTATTTAGTGATTAAATATTAACGCATCAGTACTATTTACAAATATATAAATACTTTTCTTCCAAGCGCATTTAAAAATCTTTCCAATAATTCCTTAATTTCGCAACCTTAATTTTAATCATGGAAATTCCTAAAACATACAACCCCGCAACTGTTGAAGACAAATGGTATCAATATTGGCTCGATAAAAAGTTTTTTAAATCAGTGCCTGATGAGCGTGAGCCATACACCATTGTAATACCACCTCCCAATGTTACCGGTGTGTTACATATGGGACACATGTTGAATAATACCATACAAGATGTGTTGATTCGCAGGGCGCGTATGCAAGGAAAAAATGCATGTTGGGTTCCTGGTACCGACCATGCTTCGATTGCCACAGAGGCCAAAGTGGTTAATTTGCTCAAAGAAAAAGGAATCAAAAAAACTGATTTAACACGCGAAGAATTTTTAAAATATGCCTTTGAGTGGAAAGAAAAATATGGGGGCATTATACTTGAACAATTAAAGAAATTAGGTGCTTCATGTGATTGGGACCGCACACGCTTTACCATGGAGGATGATTTGAGTGAAGCAGTGATTGATGTGTTTATTGATTTATATCATAAAGGTCAAATATACCGCGGAGTGCGAATGGTGAATTGGGATCCCGCTGGTATGACTGCTGTTTCTGATGAAGAAGTGATACACAAAGAAAGCAATGCAAAGTTGTATTATGTCAATTATAAATTAGTTAATGAAGATGGCACTGCCCTTGCAAATAATGCCACTATTACCATTGCTACCACCCGACCCGAAACTATTTTAGGTGATACTGCCGTATGTGTGCATCCTGAGGATGAACGATACAAACATCTTAAAGGAAAATACGCTGTAATACCTTTTGTAGAGCGCAAAGTACCTATTATTTTTGATGAATATATTGATATGGAATTTGGAACAGGTGCGCTGAAAGTGACTCCTGCACATGATATTAACGATTATAATTTAGGGGTAAAACATAAATTAGAAGTTATAGATACCATTGCTGCAAACGGCACCATGAGTGAAGCAGCAGGTTTTTATATTGGTGAAGATCGTTTTACAGTTAGAAAGAAAATTGCCAAAGATTTAGAAGAAGCTGGCCATATTTTTAAGATTGAAGACATTAAAAATAAAGTGGGCTACAGCGAAAGAACCGATGCTGTGATTGAACCTAAACTAAGTATGCAATGGTTTTTAAAGATGGATAAAATCTCAAAACCTGCTCTAGATGCGGTGTTGAATGGTGAGGTAAAATTAATTCCCGATAAGTTCGTAAATACCTACAAGCATTGGATGGAAAATGTGCATGATTGGTGCATCAGCCGTCAATTGTGGTGGGGGCAACAAATACCTGCATGGTATGATGCCAAGGGCAATTTTGTGGTAGCAAAAACCCACGAAGAGGCATTAGAAAAATATAAAGCTAATTATCCAAATTTATCTGCAATCACCCTCAAGCAAGATGATGATGTGGTTGATACTTGGTTCAGTTCTTGGTTATGGCCAATTAGTGTTTTTGATGGGTTTAAAAATCCAGAGAATGAAGATATTAATTATTATTACCCAACAAATGATTTGGTAACAGCTCCCGAAATTTTATTCTTTTGGGTGGCACGTATGATTATTGCAGGGTATGAGTACCGCGGAGAAAAACCATTTTCAAACGTTTATTTAACCGGAATTGTGCGCGATAAGCTTGGTCGTAAAATGAGCAAGTCATTAGGTA
Source organism: Bacteroidia bacterium (assembly GCA_044370815.1). Lineage (GTDB taxonomy): Bacteria > Bacteroidota > Bacteroidia > UBA4408 > UBA4408 > CAIKXD01. Next base: position 2,286 of record JBILUU010000289.1, on the reverse strand, counting down.
ATAGTCCTGATCCATTAGATTTAATTGCCAAAAATGGTGCTGATGCCGTTAGAATGGGGATGCTGCTAACATCACCGGCAGGCAATGATTTGCCGTTTGATGAGAGCTTAATAGAGCAGGGTAGAAATTTCAACAATAAAATTTGGAATGCCTTTCGATTGTTGAAAGGTTTTGAAGTTGATTCCAATAAAGTACAACCGGAAAACAGCCGTCTTGCCTGCGAATGGTTTGAATCGCGCTTCAATCAACAACTCATTGTAATCAACGATTTGTACAGTAAATACAGAATGAGCGAAGTGCTGATGACTACCTATAAATTGGTTTGGGACGACTTCTGTGCTTGGTACTTAGAAATGATTAAACCTGATTTTATGGATGGGAAAGCCATGCCAATTGATGCTGCAACATATGCCAAAATCATTACCTATTTTGGCAATTTACTTAAGTTGCTGCATCCTTTTATGCCTTTCATCACAGAGGAATTGTGGCATTTAATTGAAGATAGAAAAGAGCATGATTGCATTTTAATTTCAAAATGGCCTACTGAAGGAAAGACTGACGAAGAATTGCTTGCATCTTTCAACCATGCTTCAGAAATAATTCAGCAAATTAGAAATATAAGAAATCAAAAAGGACTCTCTCCAAAAGAAACTTTGCAATTGTTTTGTAGAACAGCCGAAAGTAGAAACACTGCATTCGATTCCATGATATTAAAGCTGGCCAATCTTTCTCACATACAGCATGGTGGCGACAAGCCTGCTGGTGCCATTAATTTTATTGTAGGAACAACTGAATATTTTGTTCCGCTTTCACAATCCGTTGATGTAAAAGCAGAAATTGCTAAATATGAAGCAGAGGTAGTTTACCTGAATGGGTTCCTTGAATCGGTAAACAAAAAGTTGGGCAACGAAAAATTTGTGGCCAATGCAAAACCTGAAATCATTGCTAACGAGCGTAAAAAAGCAGAAGATGCACAGGCCAAGCTGTTAATTGTAAAAGAGCAATTAGCTTCTCTAGCTGGTGGTGTAGCGCAATCGTAAAGGATGAAAAGGATGTTTATGATGATTGATTTGATGTAATTCACAATCAAATTGTTAATTCAAATGTGCTTAGGGGTGTTTGTTAACCCTTTAGATTCTCTTTATTTGTGTTATTAACATCATTGTATGCATTACAAAATTTCTTACAGCATTCCTCAAAGGCACTATATTGATATCGAATGTACCATAGAAAATATTGCACTTCCTGTCATTGAAGTTCAGCTTCCTTCTTGGCGCCCGGGAAGATATGAGCTTGGCAACTTTGCCAAAAACATTCAATCTTTCAAAGTACTCAATTCAAAAGATCAACCGCTTTCATATCATAAAATTACGAAAGACAGGTGGGAGATCAAAACAGGTGGCGATTCGGTTGTAAGGATTATTTATAACTACTATGCAGCCGAACTCAATGCGGGTAGCACTTGGCTTGATGAAAAACAATTGTATGTGAATCCAATCAATTGCTTATTATATTGTGATGAAAAACTAGATGACCCTTGCCGCTTGGAAATTACTGTTCCCTCTGATTACATATTGGCAGGTGCGCCAAAGGTTATTGATACACATGCCGAAGGGGATTTTAAAACATACAAGGCCATGTTTGCCAACTATCACACCCTTGTAGATACACCATTTATTTGCAGTAATAGCATTCAGCACAACCTATTTGTGTTGGATGGCGTAGAGTTTAACGTGTGGTTTCAGGGAGAGTGTAAGCCCGATTGGGCCAAGGTGGTTGGCGACTTTTTCATTTTTATCAATGAACAATTTGTGTTGTTTAAAAGCTTTCCGACCGAGCGTTATCATTTTTTAATTCAAGTTTTACCCTACCAGTTTTACCATGGCGTAGAACATGCCGATTCAACTGTAATTGCAATAGGTCCTTCCTATCAGTTGATGAAAAAGGAATTGTATGATGAACTATTGGGAGTGAGCTCGCATGAATTGTTTCACACTTGGAATGTAAAAAATATTCGTCCAAAAGAAATGTTGCCATATACCTATCACCGCGAAAATTACGCAACAACAGGTTATGTGTACGAAGGTGTAACCACTTACTATGGTGATTTATTATTATATCGATCAGGAATTTTTTCTGATGCCGATTACTTTAAAACACTGACACAGCAAATTCAAAAACATTTAGATAATCACGGGCGCTTCCATTACAGTGTGGCACAATCATCTTTTGACACTTGGCTCGATGGGTATGTACCGGGCGTTCCCGATAGAAAGGTATCAATAT
>JBILUU010000254.1:0-4656 GCA_044370815.1 Bacteroidia bacterium | reverse complement strand
GCAAACCTCAAACAAGGCCTCATTGGACGATGTGATTCGTGCCCTTTACAATGATTTTGGCAAGCATCATATTGGTTATACTGCTCATGATTATCAAACAATTATTGAGCACATTACCGGCAGCAATTGGAATAACTTCTTTGGTCAATATGTGAATGGAACCACACCCTACAACGATTTATTAGTAGAGAGTTTGAATTACTTTGGTTTAGAATTGTCGGTTATTGCCTCGCGCAGGCCATATGAATCCTTCTTGGGTTTTAAAACCTTGGAAACCAACAATGAAACCATTGTGCAGAGTATTTTTCCGGGTTCAATTGCCCAGCTGGCTGGCCTAGGAGTGAAGGATAAAATAATTAGTGTTAATGGGTTTGAGGTGAGAAATAATTTGAATGATTGGTGCAATTATTTTTGGCGAGAGCCATTTGTTTTAACTGTGATTACAGAGGGGAAAACGCGTGAAATAAATTTAAAGCCAAGCAAAACGATTTACTACAAAACCTACTTGGTGATGAAGGCAGATAATGTAAGCAATGAGCAGTCGGACAATTATAATAAATGGATAGGCAGAAGGTTTTAATATAAAATATGTACAACATCAGAGTATACGGCATCATGATAGAGAATGATTCGGTTTTAGTGAGCGATGAATTTTACAAGGGAATTTTTATGACTAAATTTCCCGGGGGAGGGCATGAACCGGGCGAGGGGCTCATCGATTGTTTGCACCGAGAGTTTGATGAGGAACTGAGCATGAAAATTAATGTAATCAGGCATTTTTATACCACCGATTATTACGTTCCTTCGTTTTTTAATCAACAGCATCAACTTATTTCTGTGTACTATTTGGTGGAACGAAAAGCTCATATGAAGCTCAATACAAGTGAGGTTAGATTTGATTTTGAACCGGTGCACGGAGCCCAAAGTTTAAGGTGGATTGCTTTAAAACAGATTATGGAGGATGATCTAACCTATCCTATAGATAAAAAAGTAGTTAATATGTTGAAAAATTCATCTAATGTTTAACCTTAAACATACATTAGTTACAAGTAAAATGTGTTTATTTGTCGAATGAAGAAGTGCTTTATTAGTTTGTTATCTTTAGCATTGCTATCGTTGTGCATTTATTCTTGCGCTCCCACACGCGCTGTAATGCCACTTTGTATGAAAGAAAACAGATTGAGCGCCTCCGTTGGTGGTCCGCTCATAAAGTATGGTGATGCAGTGATGCCGGTGCCAAACACCTCTATAACCTACTCGCGAGGTATAACAGATTCGATTACGCTTTTTACAACTCTTTACCCAACAGCTGCGCTCTTCGGTAACATTCATATTGAACTTGGCATCAACAGATATCTTGTAAATAATGACTCTGCCAAATTTGCGGTTACTGTTGCCCCCTCTTTGCATTACATGCGAAAAGATTCAATAGGTAAGGTGTATCCTCAAATTGATTTTAATTTTGTGAAAAGAAATCCATACAATGAAAATTATTATTATGCGGGTATCAGTAATTGGTTTGAGCCCGGCACACGAAAAGTAAATGGTGAAAAACAAACCAACATTTGGTTTCCAAGTCCTCAAATTGGCTATGTGTGGAATACTGAAAAGGGATTTATGTTTCAAGCCGAATTTAAATACCTCGTTCCATTTAGACGTAATGATACCGGACCTGTTGACTATGTTGGTCCGCTGATGCCATACGGTGGCATGGGCTTGTATTTTGGATTTGCAAAAAAGTTTTAATAGCATGCAAAAAAACATATATATTGTACTCATTGCACTTTTTTCGGGGCTACTGATATCATGTAAGAAAAACTTAAATGACAACATGTTCAATGATAGTAAGCTCACCGAGTATAAACTTGATGATTACGAGGGCACGGTTGATTTCAGATTAAGCGATGAGTTTTACATTCCCGATTCATTAATACATATTTTCCCAATTTGGTCAAAAACAAAGTCGGAGACAGATTCAACCAAGATATGGGCTATTTATATCGGAAACAACCCTATTGTTGGAGGAAATTTGAAGATAGATGAGGACACCGTTATCATATATTTTCATGGTAATAAAGACCATATGGATTTTTATTGGCAAAGAGCCAAGTTGTTGGCACATACCGGAGGTAAGAATAAGTATGGCGTGTTGATGATTGATTACAGAGGATACGGCCTTTCGGAAGGAGAATCAACAGAGGAAACCTTTTATGCCGATGCCAATGCAGCTGTTACATGGATACGTAGAGGAGGCATAGGCGCTCAAAAATATGGAGTTTACGGATTTAGCCTGGGCAGTGCTGCGGCCACACACGTTACCTACAATCAGCCTCCCGACTACAAGCCTTTTTTTATTGCACTTGAGGCTCCTTTTGCATCGGTAGCAACATTGGTGAATGATGGAGGAGGACTTAATTTAGACCCACTTTTTTTTACAACTTATAAGTTTGATAACAGACAAAAAATTAAATTCATACAAACTCCTTTCTATTGGATTCACGGTACTGAAGACAAATACATACCTATGGAAACTAATGGTGAGGTGCTCTATAATGCCTATACCGGAACTATTTCAAAAGCAGAGCGCATTGTTGGGGCAGGACATAGTGATGTGCCACAATCATTCGGTTTTAAGCGCTACACACAATCTCTTGAGACTTTTATAAGAAAAGGAAAATAACTTTTCATTTCTAGAACCCTACTTAGATCATTTCAATAATTTTGCTAATTAATTTGATTTGATGTAGTGTTTTATAACATATGTAATCAATGACTTATGATTGTTTTGTTGACTTAAATTATAGGTTGTATGATGCAAAGTAAACAGCTTCAAATTGCACAACTTTTTTAAAGTATCAGTAGTATTCATTGAATATTTTTTCAGGTGGTTGTTATGGTTTCTAACAAAACCATGCTTAAATTAATTTGGGATAGACATTTTCTACATCGTTTATGCATTTCTAATGCGTAACCTGGGTTGAAACTAATCTTTCTTATCAAAATCACCTCTTTTCCATGCTTTCACAAATTCTGCCCACCTCAAAGGATCCATAATAGTAATAGGAGGGCGTCCTCCTGCCCAATACATACGAGTTTGGTAACTTTGCATTGAATACTTGTAATTCTCTTGAGCACTCATTCCCATGTTCATGGAGATCAGTTCCATTTCCTCTTGGGCTAAATTTCTTTGTGCCCTTGCCATGTCATCATTTAAATTATCCATGTTCAAAAAGGCCTGCCTAAATTGCTCTCTTGTTGGCCACGAATAAACAGTGGCTTCGCGCAGCATAATCGTATCTAAAAAAAGTATTTGAATCATGGAATAACGCTTTTCATTGCAGGTATCAGGGATCACAAAATGAGCTTTTTTAAACCCAACAGCAGAAAATGTAATATCACTTCCTTCTTCGGCAGCAAAAGAAAAGAATCCATAATAGTCTGAAACGGTAGCATTTCTGCTACCCGTTACATATATATTGGTGAATGGCACAGGTTTTAGGCTATCGCCCGTAACAACTACACCGCTGAACTGAATGATTTTTTTTTCAGCGTTTTGAGCTGATAAATCAAATCGAAATAGGCAAACAAAACAAAAAGTCAGCAGCATGAACTGCTGACAGATTGTTGATTGATTGATAGATTGATTGTTGTTTTTCAAGTGGCTTACATATGAATGACCTCACCATAAGCAGCTGCAGCAGCTTCCATCACTGCTTCACTCATGGTTGGGTGCGGATGAACTGCTTTGATAATTTCGTGTCCAGTTGTTTCTAATTTACGCGCTAGCACAAGCTCTGCAATCATTTCGGTAACATTGGCTCCAATCATATGTGCGCCTAATAATTCACCGTATTTGGCATCAAAAATCAGTTTCACAAAACCATCTTTGGCACCTGCTGCGCTTGCCTTTCCCGATGCAGAGAATGGGAACTTTCCAACTTTAATGGCATAGCCTGCTTCTTTGGCTGCTTTCTCTGTCATGCCCACCGAGGCAATTTCGGGGCTCGAGTATGTGCATCCAGGTATATTGCCGTAATTGAGCGGTTCAGGATGGTGACCAGCAATCTTCTCAACACATATAATGCCTTCAGCACTAGCTACATGTGCAAGGGCTTGACCACCTACACAGTCGCCAATTGCGTAATAGCCGCTTTGATTGGTAGCATAATATTCATTTACCTTTATCTTACCTTTATCCGTTGCAATACCTGTTTCTTCAAGTCCTAAATTTTCGAGATTGGTTTGTATACCTACCGCAGATAAAACTACTTCGGCCTCAATAATTTTCTCGCCCGATTTGGTTTTAATTTTTACTTTGGATAAGGCTGCAGAAGTATCAACCGCCTCAACAGATGCCTCGGTCATAACATCGATTCCAATTTTCTTGAACGAACGTTCCAATTGTTTTGAAACCTCCTCATCTTCTACAGGCACAATGTTTGGCATAAACTCTACAAGTGTTACTTTGGTTCCCATAGTGGCATAGAAGTAGGCAAACTCACTGCCAATGGCACCCGAGCCAACTACTACCATTGATTTTGGGAGAGCAGGAAGTGTCATTGCCTGACGGTAACCAATAATTTTTTTACCATCTTGTTTTAGGTTTGGCAACTCACGCGAGCGCGCACCAACAGCAAGGATGATATGTTTGGCTTC
>JBILUU010000097.1:0-8896 GCA_044370815.1 Bacteroidia bacterium | reverse complement strand
AGTTAGATGGAATAAATCAATAGAAGTTACGCATGTAACGCACTAGTGATTTTATGAGGGTAATCCCGCTTAGCAGGTGTTTTCAATCCATTGAACCAATGGATTGAATTACAGCTGTTTCAGAAATTCCGCATTTTCTAATGCGGAATTTGGGTTAAAAGCTTTCCATCAGTTTATGGTATAAGGCGCATAGCTATAAAGAGTAAATCTTTGAAAGAAAACAGATAAATATAGGTCTAGAACTAAACCAAAGCAGTTTTCAAACAGGCGCACAGTCCTTTGATAACAATGCTTCTGCTCTTAACTTAATGACATTGGACACGAGCGAAGGCAGCGTGGGCAGGGAAATTCACCATTCACCATTTACAATTCACAATTCCCCATTCACAATTTATTTTTTCTCCTTCCATTCTACCAAATCTCTAATTACTACCGAAGCACAGGTGAATCCAAACACTGCAGGCAAATAGGAAATAGTGCCGAATGCAGATTTTTTGAAGTTGCTGCCATCTGTAAGCATCAGAGAGGACTTGAGTGCGGGTTCAGCGCTGTAAACGGCCTTAATTCCGCCATAAACACCTTTGTACCTCAATCTTTTTCGAACCATGTAGGCAAGGTTGCAAATTTTGGTTTTTCCAATATCAGTAACTTGTACACGCGTAGGGTCCATTTTGCCGCCTGCGCCCATGCTGCTTACTATTCTCATGTTTTTATAGTAAGCAGTACTCAACAGGGTTACCTTTGGAGTTAAGCTGTCAATCGCATCAATGATATAGCTGTATCGGTTTGCCAACAATTCTTCTACTTTTTCGGGAGTTAAAAAAGTATTGATAGTTGTCAACTGTATATCTGGGTTAATGGCCATGATACGCTCTTGCATCAGTGCGGCCTTCGACATCCCGTGGGTGGTGCTAAGTGCGGGCAATTGCCTATTTCTATTGCTAGGATCAACGATATCACCATCAACAATAGTCATTTTTCCTACACCACTTCGTGCGATGGCTTCAGCAGCATAAGATCCAACACCACCTAAGCCAACAACCAATACGTGCGCCTGCTGCAGCTTGTCAACACCTTTTTTACCAACCAGTAAGGTGGTTCTCGATAACCAACTTAAATCACTCATAAACAAATACCTTTTTGTAGTTCGCAAAAATAATCTCTTTCATCACATGAAGCTCACATTTTTTAATTTCAGCTGTCAAGGCATACAATTCTTTGATATCGATAGGGGCAGCATCATTTTCCAAAAATATCCTGTCTGTAGGAGTATGTTCAAGAACTTGTCTTAACCTTTCATTTTTAGGATTAATCAATGCCGCACCAAACGATAAATATGCGCCATGTCGCAATAATTGAGTTGCAATATTTTGATTACTATTAAAACCATGTATAATAAAAGGAATTTGATGCGTATACTTTTTAAGTAAAGGAATTAACACATCAAAAGCGCGCACACAATGCACTATAACTGGCTTTTTTAATGCAATGGCTTGTATTATTTGTGCCTCAAAAATATTTATTTGTAACATCATCGGGGGCTTTTGTAACCTATCGAGTCCGCACTCACCAATGGCTACACAGGTAGAAGATGAGGTACGATGATAAAAATGTTGCAGCTGTTCTTTCATCCGCTGTTCATCAATCAAACACGGGTGAATGCCGGCAGCGTATGCTTGTATACTTGGTAATATTTCATCAGCAATCAAATGCGCATCAACTATGGCAATGTTGCTGTTAACTTGTTTTGTATGGTGTGTGTGGATGTTTACAAAAGGAATCAAAGTAAGGCGGGCCTATTCCGGCTTATAGTTTTGTGCAAAAAACTCAACATATTTTGCGGTGTCTTGCTCTTTGAACAGTACCGTATAATTTTCATCACTAATTACGAAGTAGGTATACGTTCCGGTTTCAAGATTTTTAAATATGTCGTAATCGCCCTGTGCGGTGGTAAAATACTGCAATGCTTCGGCACTATTCTTAAACGATCGCACTGTTATCATTCCCTTATTTTTTCCGAAAGGCATATAATTGGCTCGGTAGTTTTTTGATTCATAATATTTGGTATTAAAATCAGCCACAGTTGCCGATTGCTGCTCAGTATTAACATCTTTGGTTTCGAAGGCTACTACGAAAAAGTGCGCCTTATCAGGACCGGCCTTATACAGTGCTTTCACCGCAGCAGTATCCACCACTTCGGGTGGCTTATCGCCAAATTTCAATTTATTAATCACAACCAAAATTTCATCGGCACGAATACGCACGGAGTCTTTTGGATAATCGGCTACTACCTGTTTTAGAGCCAATTCAAAGTCAGCTACTGGCTTCAATCGGCCAACACATAAGGCACGTAAAAGCGCAAACTTTGGCTTGAATTTGCTTTTGGCAATAAGTGTGTCTGCCGAGTTGCATCGGTCAAGAGCATATGCATATTTGCCCTCGGTGTAGGCAAGGTATGTTTCTTCATAGTAGGCCTCAATTTTACTCATCCGATTGGTTTTTTCGGCATTAAACTGCGGATTGCGCAAAAGCTGTGCATAATCACTATCAGGATATTTACTTAAAATTAAGTTTTTGTATTTTTCAACGGCAGCATTGTCCTTCATAGCCAAATTGAGTCGATACAATTGATAGTAACAAGTGGCCTCATATTTATTGCCGGGAAAACGTTGATTGAGTGTTTCAAAGGTTGAGGCCGCCTTGGGCAAATCCAGCAATTGCTCTTTATAAATGATGCCTAAATCATAATATGCTTCAATAATTTTAAGATTAGATGCTGCTACTTTTTCCTTAGTTACCGGCAGATTTTTAGTGTACCATGTTTTACTTTTTGTTGGGCCACTCGTGTCTGCTAACGCAGTAGCATTTCCGCCTTTGCCCCCCTCAACTTCATCGTTGTTGAAGTTTGCCACCACTTGCTTATTGCTTCTTCGCCAGTTATCTTCTAATTTGCGCGTACCCCATTTTTTTTGGAACTCGCTAAAGCCAAATGTAAGCTGCTGCTGATTATAAAAATACCAGTTTGAACCACTGCCTGTATTTTTTAGGGCATTGGTATTTACTTCGGTGGAGTTGGCTGCGTTAAGGGCAGCATTTTCGGCCTCCTCCTTTGCTTTTTCTTCAGCTTCCACGGCTTTTTTCATCATCTCTTTAATGAGCTTATCGAGCTCGCTGCCGCTTAGCTGAGCCACACGTTGTAAACTGTCTTCTGTTTGAATGGTGTTATAATCGCTAATCAATCGGCCAAGACTATTTTTCTTGTTGAGCACAATTTCATAATCGGGATAATCTTTATTCAAATAAGTGATAGCACTATCGTAGTAGGCACCCGCAAGTGGATATTTGGGCATATCGAAATAAAGGTCGGCCAGTTTTACCGAGCTCACGCCTTTTTGCTCTGTATTGATGGTACTCTTAGCAATCGACTTCAACAACAACTGTTCGGCTTTGTTGGTATTCCCATCCTTAATAGCAATTTCGGCTAATCCGTAATAAATTTGATCAAGGTAGTCGCTGTTTTTGGTATCTTTCAGCATTCTTGTTAATTGCGCAAGAATTTGACGACTGTCTCCTGCACTGGCATCATACATTTTAGCTTGAAAAATTTTTGCATAAAAAGTGAGCTCATACTTTGGATTCATTTTTACAACCTTCCCATATAAATTTCGGGCAAGATCATACTTCTTTAACCGCTGGTACATTTGCGCCAATATAAATGTGTAACGCGCTTTGTGCTTCTTATTTTTTGTAAAACTAATAGCTCTGTTTAAAAATTTAGCAGCTTGCTCATAGTTTTCCTGCTTGCTGTAAAAGTCAGCTGTAACCGCATTCAATTCTCCTTTTAAGCGATAAGGAAAACCGGGGTCGCTGTTAATCATATCAATATACCCTTGCGACTTTGTAAACGCACCAATTTCGTTATATGTTTTAGTAAGCCACAGCAGTGCTTCATATTTTCCTTCCTGCTTTTTAAATTCGCTTACAACGTACTCAAATACTTCAACACCAGCAAAATACTCATGCTTGTAAAAATGACTTTGTCCAATAAGCAAGTATGTGTCATCAATCCAGCTGCAATATTCCTTTCCCTTGATGAGCATGCTGTGTCGTTGAATTACAAAGGAGGCCTTTTTAAATACCTTTTCCATGGCGGGCGTTGCTGTTTTAGCATCCTTTTGATCGCCATAAGTATAGATGGGAAGTACCTTGTTGTAATTATCCTTGTAATCGTCTTCCATTTTGGTAACCGCTTCTTTTAATGCTTCATTACCATTGAAGTAGCCATTAAATTTTGCATTGAGGTTGTGATAGTTACGATTGATCCACGTATTTTTCTTAGTAGAGCATGCAGAAAACAGCAACATAAAGGTGCTGAGTACACCAATAAAAAAATAATATGTTGCTTTAGCTTTCACTTCAAAAATGATATAACAAGCAATAACGCTGATGATGCAGTTTTATTGCCATCTACACGCAAGTATTAAATATGAATGGCACGTTTGCCGGTAGCATCAAGACAGGCCTCCTTAAAGCTCTCGGTAAAGGTAGGATGCGCATGACTGGCTCTGGTTATATCTTCGGCAGATGCTCTAAACTCCATGGCAATTACAGCTTCGGCAATCATATCTGCCGTGCGCGGACCAATCATGTGAACACCTAATATTTCATCGGTATCAGCATCGGCAAGTACCTTAACAAACCCATCAGTATCCATGCTGGCACGGGCTCTTCCACTGGCCTTAAACGGAAAATTGCCAACCTTATATTTCTTCCCTTTTTCTTTTAGTTGTTCTTCGGTATAACCAACTGCAGCTACCTCGGGCCAAGTGTACACCACACCGGGTATCAGGTTATAATTGATGTGCGGCTTTTGTCCTGCAATTACTTCGGCTACAAATGTTCCTTCTTCTTCTGCCTTGTGTGCAAGCATAGCCCCGCGCACCACATCGCCAATAGCATATATGCCGGCAACATTGGTTTGTAAGTGATCGTCCACTTCCACTTTTCCTTTTGCATCTACTTTCACGCCTGCCCTGTCTAATCCTAAATTGTCGGTGTATGGCTTTCTTCCTAAAGCTACAAGGCAATAATCTCCTTTAAATTCAACTGCTTTACCTTCTTTGTTTTCGGCTGTAACTGTTACTTCCTTTGCAGTTGATTTAGCGCCTGTTACTTTATGATTGAGATAAAACTCAATTCCCAATTTTGATAAAGATTTTTGCAACTCCTTGCCTAATGACTTGTCCATTGTTGGAATGATCCCATCGGCATACTCTACCACCGATACTTTACTTCCCAAACGGGCATATACAGAACCTAACTCGAGGCCAATAACACCTCCTCCAACAAGAATTAAGTGCTTAGGAATCTCTTTCAGTTCCAAGGCCTCGGTGGAGGTAATAATTCTTTTCTTATCAATTTCAATGCCCGGCAAACTAAAAGGTTTTGAACCTGTGGCAATAATAATTTTGCCACTTTCAATTATTGTTTCGCCTTTTTCACCTTTGATTGAAACGGTGTTTTTTGAAGCAAAACTGCCATGTCCGTGAAAAACAGTAACCTTATTTTTCTTCATCAAAAAGTTGATACCGTCACAAGTTTGTTTCACCACCTCACTTTTCCTTTTAATCATCTGTGCCAGGTTGGCTTTCACTTCTTTTACCTCAATACCATGTGTGGCAAAAGTATGTGTGGCGTTGTGATAATGTTCTGAGCTGTCTAACATGGCCTTTGAAGGAATACAACCTACGTTGAGGCAAGTTCCTCCAAGGGTTTGATAGCGCTCTATCAGCGCTGTTTTAAAACCAAGCTGTGCACATCTTATGGCAGCTACATAACCTCCCGGTCCTGAGCCAATTATTGTTACATCAAATTTATCCATTGTTGTGTTGTGTGATTAATCGGTTACTAACGACTCAAAATTATAATTAATTATTCAATACGTTTTAAATTTATTTCACGCGGAGGAGCTATAATCAGGGGTACTTTTTCTACATTCACCGAGCTGGTATCCAATCCGAATGCTTTCTCCTCAGAAAGACTAATGCTTTTTAGGAAGAAATAAATTTTAAGCACCACCTTTTCGTAAAAAGGCAATTCGTTTTCGCTGCTTAAAAATTTCTCCATCACCACAAAGCGGAAGTCGCCAATCACATTGTTTTTATTCAGTGATTCATATCTACTGGTAATGTCTACTTCTTTGTTTTTCACTAAATCTTGCACCACCTTTCTAAACATGAGATTGATACGCGGTGCCACACGGAAACCAAGTTTAAAGTCAATTCTAATCACATCATCTTTGATGATTTCTGTTACCTTGTATTCCATAGTATATGGCTCATCCATCAAATCGACATGTACAAACCAATAAATATCGGCCCGTTTGGGTTGCTTTTGCAAAATGCTGTAAATGATTTTAGATTCAATCTCATCTTTACGATTGGCACCGGTTAGGTAAACCAAATGCGTGGCATATTTGGGAATACTTAAATCTTTACTAAGGTCGTACATTAAACCAAGGTAGTCATCCAATTTGGTAAATTCTACGTAGCTGTTTCTGATTTTTCGGGCATCATACCAAATCCACATAATAATCACAAGGAGGGTAGCTATCAGCATGGTTACCCAACCTCCGTGAGGTAATTTATCGAGGTTTGCAATGAGGAAGGCAATCTCGATAATAGCATAGGTAATCATAAATCCAATGACATAAAACATCTTGTATCGCTTTAAACGCATATAATAAACCAACAAGATTGAGGACATGAGCATTCCAATAATGATGGTTAGTCCATAAGCGGCCTCCATATTTTTTGATTCGCGGAAAAGCATGACAATACCCAAGCAGCCAATCATTAGTAGCCAGTTGATTGAGGGAATATATAACTGCCCCTTTAAATTTGAGGGATAATTGATTTTAACTTTGGGCCAAAGGTTAAGACGAATAGCCTCGTTAATCAAAGTAAATGATCCGCTGATTAATGCCTGGCTTGCTACGATTGTTGCTATGGTTGCAATACCAATACCCAAAGGAAGAATCCCTTTAGGGATAATGGCATAGAAAGGACTTATGTCGCCAAGTTGCTGACCATCTAAATTCAGTAGAAAAGAGGCCTGCCCCATGTAATTGAGCATTAGAGATATTTTTACAAAAATCCAACTTACCCTAATATTGTCTCTGCCACAGTGTCCCAAATCGCTGTACAATGCTTCGGCTCCGGTGGTACATAAAAATACCGCGCCTAATAGCCAAAAACCACCTGGGTGAAAAAGTAATAAACGAAATCCATAATAAGGGTTTAATGCTTTAAGTACCTCAATGTTATCGGAAATCGCAACTGCACCCATCACGGCTAAAAAAACAAACCAAATTAACATTACCGGGCCAAAAAATTGTCCTATAGATTTGGTGCCGAATTGTTGTATAAAAAACAAGGCCGCTATGATACTGATTACTATAGGCATGGTTTGAATATCGGGATTAAGCGCTTGTAAACCCTCGACAGCGGAAGATACAGAAATCGCAGGGGTGATAATCCCTTCGCCCAGTAATGCGCTGCCACCAATGATGGCAGGAATGAGCAGCCACCTTACTTTTGTTTTCTTGACTAACGTATATAAAGCAAAAACCCCACCTTCACCTCTATTATCGGCTCTTAAAGTTAATACAATATACTTTAAGGTGGTTTGCATGGTTAAGGTCCAAAAAATACATGAAACACCTCCTAAAATAATTTCTTTGTCAATTACGCTGTCCCCAACAATTGCTCTTAAAACATAAAGAGGAGAGGTGCCAATATCTCCAAAAATAATTCCTAAAGTAACTAAAACACCTGCTGCGGTAAGCTTGTGATGATGACTATGATCTGAACTCATAAAAGTAAATAAGGGCCCAAAGGTAAGTAAAAAGCACTTTGCTCTTTATTTTTTGAATGTTTTTTTAGAGCAGCAGTTGCAAGCCATCGTATGCCAAAAAAATGTTGGCAGGCAGCTCATCTGATACTTCCTTGTGCTTGCCCAACTGATGACTGATATGTGTAAAATAAGCTTGCTCCACAGCTAACTCTTGCACCAAACTGATGGCTTCTTCGAGTGTAAAGTGCGAAATATGTGTTTCGCGTCTGAGAGCATTAAGCACAAGTATTTTGGAACCTTTGATTTTTTCTTTTTCGCTATCGGTAATTGTTTTGGCATCGGTAATATAGGTAAAATCACCAATTCTGAAGCCAAGCACGGGCATACGGTAGTGCATTACCTCTATTGGAATAAGTTCAAGCTCATTTATTTTAAATGACGAGGTGTTAATCTCATGTAGATTAATGAGTGGTATTCCGGGATATTTTTCTTCGGCAAAGATATAAGCAAACTCTCTTTTTATGGCGGTTTGCACTCTGCTGGTAGCATACACATCCATATGTCTTTTTTGTGCAAAATTAAATGCACGCACATCATCTAGTCCGGCTATATGATCTTTGTGTTCATGTGTAAAAACTACAGCATCAAGTCTTTCTACACTTTCGCGCAACATCTGTTGTCTAAAATCGGGACCTGTATCGATAACAAATTTAGTAGGCCCACATGATACAAGAATGGAGGAGCGCAGGCGCTGATCCCTGCTATCGCTGCTTTGACAAACTTCGCATTTGCAAGCTATCAGAGGCACACCCTGTGAGGTGCCGGTTCCTAAAAAAGTTACTTTCAATGTTGACCTGATTGTGGGTCAAAAGTAGTAAATCTATTGGCAAGATGCCCTCCTTTTTATTTGTTTATCCCAAATTAAGCAATAGGAGGTTTGAAGAACCGAACTACTTGCTTTAGTTGGGTTAATCCCGATATAGAAAATGTTATCAGATTTTTACAAATCTGATTTACAGTTTCTTTATCGTTTACGCATTTT
>JBILUU010000096.1:0-8923 GCA_044370815.1 Bacteroidia bacterium | reverse complement strand
ACATACCAAAGATCCCTTGCCCATTTTGGCCAACTCAATAGCTTCTTCAATATTGTTGTAAGGCATAATGGTACTTACAGGGCCAAAGGCCTCAATATTGTGGCAGTCTTGATTTTTGAATGGAGAATCATTCAGAAATAGGATAGGGGAGATAAAAGCCCCCAGATTTTTATCTGCACCTTTAACTTCAAAATTTTGGAGGTCGCCAAAAACAATTTTTTGTGTTTTTGAAAGTTGAATTACCTTTTCACTTACTTCCTGTAATTGAGATTTGCCAGCTAACGAACCCATGCGAACACCTTCTACATTAGGATCACCAATAACTGT
Organism: Bacteroidia bacterium; assembly: GCA_044370815.1. Lineage (GTDB taxonomy): Bacteria > Bacteroidota > Bacteroidia > UBA4408 > UBA4408 > CAIKXD01. The sequence continues at coordinate 8,596 of JBILUU010000096.1, read as the reverse complement.
GCTTGCCAAACGTTGGCCTAAGGCAATTTGAACATCTTCAACGAGGTCTTGTGGAACAATAATTCTTCTTACAGCAGTACACTTTTGGCCGGCTTTAGTGGTCATTTCGCGCTGTACTTCTTTGATAAAAATATCAAACTCAGCCTTTCCGGGAACTGCATCGGGTCCAAGCACACAGCAGTTGAGAGAGTCTGCCTCCATATTGAAAGGTACTGCCTCTTCAACCAAGCGTGGGTGCGATTTTAATTTCTTTCCGGTATCGGCAGATCCGGTAAAGGTTACCACATCTTGGCTAATTACATGATCGAGAATACCATTGGCACTGCCGCATATCAGTTGCAGTGCTCCTGTGGGAATAATTTCCGACTTTACAATTTCTTGCACTACGGCTTCAGTTAAAAAAGAGGTGACAGTGGCAGGCTTCACAATGGCAGGCACCCCAGCAAGAAAGTTGACAGCTATTTTTTCCAACATGCCCCATACAGGAAAATTAAATGCGTTGATATGTATTGCTACACCTTCTTTTGGCACACAAATATGGTGCCCAATGAATGTGCCTCCTTTACTGAGTTTGGCAGCTTCTCCATCATAGCAAAAGGTTTCGTCAGGAAATTGTCTGCGTAAGCTTGCGTAGGAGAATAGGTTTCCAATACCGCCCTCAATATCAACCCAGCTATCACTTCTTGTGGCACCTGTTGCCCAGCTTAATTCATAAAAATGTTCCTTTTTTGATTGTAGATGAAGCGCCAAAGCTTTTAGCATTCTGCCTCTCTCTTGAAAGGTCATTTTTCGCAAAGCCGGACCTCCAACCTTGCGCGCATATTGCATCATTTCAGCAAAGTCTAAACCCTTGCTACTGGCAGTAGCAATCTCTGAACCATTGATAGCATTGTATAAAACTTGCCCCGTTTCGGTGCCAGGTACCCACTTTCCAAGGGCATAATTATTGAGTTGAATCATTTTATTTAAAAGTTTATTGTTGTAGATAAGTATCTTTTATGAGACATCAAAACTAATAATAAGAATAGAAATTGCCTAACAAGAGGTTACAATCATTATTTAAAGCATGAAATTTCTCGTGATAACATTTCATTTTTTCATTGTCCTTGTGATTTAAAAATAGGACCTGCAATTATTTTCAGTTTAACACTTATAATTAACCGCGTATCCGGTAAACTTGACTTTAAATTCTATTTTTGCAATCAATAAGCGCCTTATGAAGTCCAAAAAAATATATATACTGATTTTGTTTTTGCTACTCTGTTATGAGCGAAAGGACAGCTACTCTTGGGGTTTTTTTGGGCACAAACGCATTAACAGAATGGCCGTATTGACCCTGCCTGAAGGAATGATAGGGTTTTACAAGAAACATATGGATTACATAGCTGAGCATGCTGTTGATCCTGATAAGCGGAGATATGCTGTTGCCGATGAAGGAGCCAGGCATTATATAGACATTGACCACTATGGTAAAAACTGGGTTGAAGTTGTTCCTAAAAGATGGAATGAGGCAGTAAAGAAATTTACAGAGGATACTTTAAAGGCATATGGAATTGTACCCTGGCACATTGAAAAAATGATGTACCGTTTAACTGAAGCATTTAAAAAAGAAAATCTGGATTTAATTTTACATTATTCTGCTGACATTGGACACTACATTGCCGATGCCCACGTGCCCTTGCATACCACCGAAAATTACAACGGACAAAAAACCAATCAGTATGGTATTCATGGATTTTGGGAATCGAGGATACCCGAGCTTAAAGCCGATGATTACGATTACTTTGTAGGCAAAGCGGCCTTCATAGATAATGTGCTGGATAGGGCATGGTCAGCGGTTGAAACTAGTCATGCGGCTGTTGACTCCGTATTGAGTTTTGAGGAGAAACTCAACAAAGAATTTCCGGGTGATAGAAAATATAGTTACGAAAATAGAGGAGCTACATTAACCAAGGTTTATTCGGAAGAATACACAAGCAGATATAACGAAATGTTGGCAGGCATGGTTGAAAGGCGCATGAGACAATCGATATTAACGGTTGGCTCAATGTGGTTAACAGCTTGGACCAATGCCGGTCAGCCTGATTTGAGTCGATTAGAGTCGAAGGAACTTACCGACTCGCTCAAAAATGCGCAATTAGCCGAAGAAATGCTATGGAAAACAGGAAAGGTACAGGGGTCTGCCAAGGGGCATGAAGATTAAATAAAAATAAGAAGCGCTGATTGTTTATGAATATTAGTTTGGTACAGTTAGAATATATTATTGCACTCGATACCTACCGACATTTTAGTACTGCTGCCGAAAACTGCTTTGTTACACAGCCCACACTCAGCATGCAAATTCAGAAAATGGAGGAGGAGTTGGGCGTTACACTATTCGATAGAAGTAAGCATCCAATTGTGCCCACCGAAATAGGTGCTCTTGTAATTGCACAGGCGCGCAAGGTGATTCAAGAAACAAGGCGTATTGGAAATGTGGTGCACGAATTTAAGGGCGAGGTCACGGGACAAATTAAAATTGGCATGATTCCCACTGTTTCTTCATATTTGATACCGCTTTTTGTAAACCCTTTTGTGCAAAAGTATCCTCAACTGATGATTCATATTGAGGAAGATTTTACGGAGAATTTATTGTTGAAGTTAAAAACTGAAAAGATTGATTTGGCCATTCTTGCCACTCCGCTCGATAATACATCGTTTAACGAATACGCACTTTATTATGAACCTTTTGTTTTATATGGTTCAAAGGGGCATCAAGTGTTGGAGAAAAAGGCAATTCAAGCTGATGATATTGCAAAAAATGAATTATGGCTGCTGCAAGAAGGGCATTGTATGCGTAATCAGGTGCTCAACTTGTGCAGTGAAAAACAACCAGCAAATAAAATAGCCAATTTCGAATTTAAAGCAGGCAATATTGAAACGCTTAAAAAAATGGTTGAAATCCAACGCGGGTTAACACTGCTGCCTGAGTTATCGACCTATGATTTAACCGCATCTCAAAAGCAGCGATTGCGTTACTTTAAAGCGCCTGAACCTGTTAGAGAGATTAGTATAGTTGCACATAAGAATTTTATCAGAAAGAATATTATTGATGCTCTTGCCGCTGCCATCAGAGAAGCTGTTCCGAAAAAAATGTTGAACCCCAACAGAAAAAAAATTATATCGGTTTGATATGGTGAAAACAACAAATAGTATTCAGTTACGTACGGTGAGCAAATTCTTTGGTGAATTCGTAAAATCGCAACAATTTGGTGGAGTGCTTTTGTTGGCATGTACTTTTTTTAGCATCCTTATTAGTAATACCTCTGTGGGGGAGCATTATGTTCATTTTTGGCATCAACAAATTGGTTTTAACCTCAACAGTCAACCATTTTTTCAATCAATCGAGTTTGTCATTAACGATGGACTGATGAGTATTTTCTTTCTGTTGGTTGGTGTGGAAATTAAAAGAGAATTAATAAGCGGAGAATTGAGCAGCGTTCAAAAAGCCATGTTGCCAATGTCGGCTGCGCTCGGTGGTATGATTGTGCCTGCTGTTATATATTTTGTGATTAATAAAGGTTTACCCACTGCCGATGGGTGGGCAATTCCCATGGCAACTGATATTGCTTTTGCTTTAGGTATTTTAGGGCTTGTAGGTAAAAAGGTGCCTGTTTCGCTTAAGATTTTTATCACTGCATTGGCAGTGGTAGATGATTTGGGAGCAATTGTAGTCATTGGCATATTTTACAGCAGCGGCATCAACTTTGTTTATGCGATTATGAGTGTGGCTTTGATTGTAATCTTACTCATATTTAATAAAATGAAGTACAGTAATGCACTGCTTTATTTTATACCAGGCATTTTTTTGTGGTATACCATTCATCATACAGGCGTTCATGCTACCCTTTCGGGCGTGCTTCTTGCCTTTACACTGCCTATGCACGAAAAGAACGGAAGCCCCTCACTGATGGCAAAAGCTGAGCATTTACTGCATACTCCGGTTAATTTTGTGGTAATGCCTATGTTTGCTTTGGCTAATACATGTATTGAACTCAACACTGATATGCCTGATGTGATGCCTATTCATATGATTGTCGGAATAGCAGCAGGATTGTGCATTGGGAAGCCGGTAGGGATTTTATTGTTTAGTTACATCACAGTTAAAATGAAGTGGGCTGATTTACCTAGGGGAATTGATTGGATAGATTTAACCGGTGCCGGTTTGCTCGGTGGTATTGGCTTTACCATGTCGGTTTTTATTACACTGCTCGCATTTGATTCCCCCGACATAGTTAAAATTTCGAAGGTTACAATAGTTATTGCATCCTTGATTGTAGGAGTAGCAGGATTTTTTTGGCTTAGAGTTTCTCTTAGGAAAGTAACGTTATGAGTGTTTGTAAAAAGTATTTATTTATTATTAATCCAAAAGCCGGCACTCATAAATATCCTGCGTTATCAAAATTGCTTGAGGAAAGAGCAGTTTATTATAAGCAAGCAGCAGAAATTATGGTTACTAAATATGCAGGGCATGCCTATGATTTGGTTTGCGGTATTGAGTTACATGAATATGCTGTGATTGTTGCAGTTGGTGGTGATGGTACCATTAATGAAATAGCCCGTGCTTTAGTTCAACAACCTGTTGATATGGCCATAATTCCAACGGGCTCAGGCAACGGATTGGCACGATTTTACAAAATTCCATTAACGATTAAAGATGCTATTGACACGGTTTTTACAGGCAAACGAATTAAAATGGATGTGGTACAACTCAATCAACATTATTCGTTTAATGTTAGCGGTGTTGGTTTTGATGCTGCTGTTGCACACGAGTTTCAATATCTAAAAAAAAGAGGTTTGTGGGGGTATGTAAAGTGTATTGCCAAGCAGTTGGGCAGTTTTAAGCCCATTTTAGTAAAGGTTAAGATGAGTAATTCCAATGAGATAAACATGTTGGAAAATCAATTTTTTCTTCTGGCAATCGCAAATACCAATCAGTTTGGTAACGATGCCATTATTGCACCCGGGGCGAGCACTGTTGATGGCAAATTGAATTTGGTAGGGGTAAAGGCATTTTCATGGTGGCAATTACCTTACTATTTGTGGATGTTAATGCGCAAGCAGATTGATAGGGCAAAAAATGTGGTGAGCGAAAAATTGGAACATTGCGAAATTCATGCATCAACCGATAAATGGCATATTGATGGCGAGCCCATGATCATGACCTCTCCCGTTGAAATAAAAACTTTACCTTTGAGTTTAAATATAATTGTTCCTAACTATTACAAACATGAACAAGAAAAATAAAGTACCAACAAATGTGGTTTATAGCACCAACCCTAATTTTAATTATGAGTTTGAGGCAGAGCAGGAAGCTGAAACTTTAATGCCCTCCAAACAGCAACTGCGAATATCTTTAGATAAAAAGAACAGGGCAGGAAAAGCTGTTACGCTGATTACCGGATTTGTTGGAACCGTGGCTGATTTGGAAGCGCTTGGTAAACTGTTGAAAAGTAAATGCGGTGTGGGGGGAAGTGTAAAAGATGGGGAAATTATTTTACAAGGTGACTTTCGTGTAAAGGCATCGGAAATATTGACAAAGGAACAGTATAAGGTAAAGGTAATAGGATAGCAACTATTAAAATAAGTTTTTAAAATGATGTTGCGCATCTTCAAAAAATAGCGTGAATTCTTGATTGAAATCCTGATAGTGTGCCAACAGTTCTTCAGTAGCATGTTGCATATGCGAGACAAAGGCCGTTCTTTTTGCCATGCCACTCAGCGTGCGTTGTATGCCTTCAACTTTACCATAGTTAAGCAACCAATTGTGCTCAATCATGTATGGCAAAATATATTGTGATTTGGCGGGCAATAGCGCTTTATTGTTGTGCATAAGTTTGTATATTTCATCAACAAAATTGGGCAGTGGTTGTTGATGATATGAGGACCAATTGATGGCTAGAAAATGATCATAAAAAACATCAACAATAACTCCGGAGTACTTTTTATAGCGCGGCATCAGTTTGGCACGGCTTTGTTTAGTAATGGGATGTGTATCGGTAAAGGTATCAATTTGCCTGTGCATTTTAATGCCCTGTATGATGCCCTCTGAATAAATTTCGTAGTTGTTCCCTTTCACAGCATCAGCTATAAAATTACCAATCATTAATTCGTGATTGTGTTTTGATAAATATTGATGGGCCAAGAAATTCATAAAGTGATTGAAGCAAATATTTATGCTGTTGAAATAAAACGCTAATTTATCAAAATAAGTATTTGTATGGGCATATATGCGATGATAATGCCCAATAATACTAATATGATAGCTATACCTATAATTTTATAGTGTATGCTGAATCTGATCAAATGGCTAAATAAAAAAATGCGCTAATGATTGGAGCAAGCTACCGTGTAGCGCGGAAAGCATGACCTGGCTTGCAAAGACAGGGAGCGCCCACATAATACAGACGGCAAATACAAAGAAGTGCTTTATATCATATAAAATTTTATGTGTTAAATCTTTGGTCTAAAACCTATTTTTATTTGCTGTAAAAAAATGCATGTGAGTAATAACCTAATAGTAAAGGCAATAGTATCTGCATTATTTTTTTATTTTTGAATTCGATATTTTACCAACCACTATCACTTTATTTATGACTAACGCAGGACAGATTAATTGCCCTAATTGTGGCACTCCTATTGATGTACAGGATATTTTAGCGCATCAGGTTGAAGAGCAGATTAAATTGAAATATCAATCGGCTTTGGCTGAAGAAAAGAAAAAATATGATGCTCAGCAGGCGGCACTGTTGCGCGAAAAAGAGGATTTTGACAATAAAAAGAAGAGGGAAAACGAGTTGTTTCAGGAACGTTTAGACCAAAAGGTAAAAGAGGAGCGCAAGCTGTTTGAGGAAAAATTGAAGCAAAAAATGCTTGATGAACAAAAGGAGCAGTTTGATATGCTGCAAAAGGAGTTGAAGGAGAAGAGTGCGCAAATTCAGGAGTTGAATAAATCAAAGGCAGAGATTGAAAAATTGAAGCGTGAAAAAGATGAAATGAAATCGCTGATAGAGGCTGAAGCTGCAAAACGGCTAAACGCTCAAATTGTTGAGGAAAAAGAGAAGATAAGGAAGGCGGAAGAAGAAAAAAATGAATTGCGTTTTAAAGAATTGATGAAACAGCTTGAGGACCAAAAACGTTTGACCGAAGAGATGAAGCGCAAGCAGGAGCAAGGCTCAATGCAGTTGCAAGGTGAGGTGCAGGAATTAGCCATTGAAGAGTGGTTGATGTCTAAATTTCCATTAGATACAATTGAAGAGATAAAGAAAGGCGCACGCGGTGGCGATTGTATGCAAATTGTAAATACTCGCGACCGTCAAAATTGTGGGATAATTTATTATGAAAGCAAACGTACCAAGGATTTTCAGCCAACTTGGATTGAAAAGTTTAAAACCGACATACGTGTAAAAAATGCAAACATTGGAGTGTTGGTTACAGAGGCAATGCCTCCGGGTATGGACAGAATGGGCCTAAAAGATGGCGTGTGGGTGTGCAGCTTTGAGGAGTTTAAGGGCTTGAGTGCTGTATTGCGAGAGTCTATTATTCAACTAAATAATGCCATTGCTTCGCAAGAAAACAAGGGCGATAAAATGCACATGCTGTATGATTTTTTAACCAGTAATACCTTTAGAATGCAGGTAGAGGCTATTGTTGAAGGGTTTACTCAAATGAAAGCCGATTTGGAAAAAGAAAAAAACTCGATGACCCGAATTTGGAAACAACGTGAAAAACAGATAGAGAAGGTAACACAGAATACAATAGATATGTATGCCTCTATCAGAGGTATTGCGGGCAGTGCGGTGCAAGAGGTAAAGTTATTGAATTTGGATGAGGGTGAAGATGGCTTGCTGTTGGAGTGAGAAGCACCTTTCATGATGCAGGGTGAGCAGTTGGCACACAGATGATTTTGTGGGCTGAGTTAGTCTGTTTTGATCAATTGGTTTTCCACTTTTTAAGGGGCGCATCCTTTAAATTAATATAATTTAAACAGTTTTGAGCTGTTACTTGCAGCTAAATATATAGATTTGTAGCTTATTCCTATTATTTTAATATCAGTCGAATAGTAACATACAGTTTCCGGTGGGCATCAATTTTGCTGTTGTTGCTGTTGTTCACACACCTGCTTGCAATGCCTGTAGTGGTTGTTTATACCAAACATGCATCTGCTTATACCAATGATTCGGTGCGTGTAGATAGTGTCAAAAATCAAACAAAACAAGCCGATACTCTAAAAATTTCTAAAAATGCTATCGATGAAACGGTAAAGTATCAAGCGCTTGACAGCATCATTTTTGTGGTGGACAGTCAGTTGGTGTTTTTATATGGCAAAGCTGAGGTGTATTATGGTGAGGTAAATTTGAAAGCTGGCGAAATAGCCATCGATCAACAAAACAATAAAGTAGAAGCAAAGGGAGTCCCCGATTCCACAGGCAAGAAAGTAGACAACCCCGATTTTAGCGATGGAGCTCAAAACTTTAAAGCCAAGCACATTATTTATAACACAAAAACCAAGAAAGGTAAAATTAAGGAGGTAACCACTGTAGATGGGGAAAGTTAC
>JBILUU010000095.1:0-8931 GCA_044370815.1 Bacteroidia bacterium | reverse complement strand
CATCACTGTGCTTTGTAATGACTTATAAAAAAGCCATTTCCAAAGTTCATTATAAGTTGTTTTTTTTCCATACATTAAAATGCCTGTGCGGTAAACCTTTCCCGATACATAGGTAGCACCTAAAAATCCGGCAATCAAGAGCGACATCGATAAAATTAAATCAGTATAAGGTACCCCAAAAGGTATTCTTACCATCATAATAATTGGACTGGTAAGCGGAATAATTGATAACCAAAATGCAACAGCTGACTCGGGATTTGACATCACGGACTGTGACATAGTGAGTGAGAAAATCAATGGTATAGTAATGGGCAACATAAATTGCTGGGTATCGGCTTCACTATCAACAGCAGCACCAATTGCAGCAAACAGCGCTCCATAAAGTAAATAGCCCCCTATAAAATAAAATAAAAAAGAAAAAATCATTACCGGAAAATTTACTTGATCGAATACCGCTGAAAACATTTCGGGATTATTTTCAACTGCATCTTTATTTATCAGCTGCTGATTAGGAATGTTTGTTTTAAAGGTTTGTTCTTTCAAATTGGCCTCGGTGCGTTGAGAGGCAAAATAAGACCCCGCTACAGTGGAACCGGCATAGGTGAGAATTATCCACAATAAAAACTGTGTGAGCCCAACCAATGCAATGCCAATAATTTTACCCATCATTAATTGAAATGGTTTTACAGAGGAGATAATTACTTCAACAATTCGATTTGTTTTTTCTTCAATTACGCCACGCATAACTTGTGCTCCATAAAGAAAAATAAATATGTAAATTAAAAAACCGGCAATAAAACCGAGCGCCATGCTCACCTCACTGTCTTTGGTTTCCAAATCTCCACTCTTTTCAATCTTGGTGGTGGTGAGGTTCAATTTGGTTTTAATAGCTGCCAATTGATCGGGTTGAATTCCCGAGGCCAACAATTTCATTTCTTCTAATTTCTTGGATATACTTGAGTTGATGTAGGCCTGCATGCCTACACCCGGTTGTTTTTTATAAAACAGCTGAATGGACTGTGAATCGATGATATTGGCAGGAATGTATAAAATCATATTGTACTCACTTTTGTAAAATTGTTGCTGCTCTGTAGGCAGTGAATTTTTAGAGTACGTGAATTGTTGACTTTCACTATTATCCAACTTGTTAGAAAAAAGTTGAGATTCATCAACCACCACAATGTTTTGTTTTTCTTCGGGCATAGTGCTGATCCATACCTGCGCCACAATCAACCCAACCATGAGTAGAGGACCCAAAATGGTCATCACAATGAATGACTTTTTCTTTACTCGAGTAAGATATTCTCTTTGTATAATCAATAGTATTTTATTCATAATAAGCTGTTTTAGTGGAAGTATTTATTCAGTGTAATTTGAGCCGGAAACAATTTTTTCATCGCTCACTTTGGCAATAAAAATATCATTCATGCCGGGAATAATTTCATGCAATCCATTCACGTTTACATGCGGTATGATGGCTTGCAGCAATTGATTTGGTGTGGCTTCGTAAAGCAATTTAACTGTGGCAACATGATGATCGCCCTCGGTATGCTTTTCAATCAGTTCGCATCCTGTCCAAATTGCATTGGTAAAGGCAATAAGGTTACCGGTAAATTCAACTTTATAGGTATTGGATTTATACTGTTTTTTAATTTCGTGAACACTGCCATCAAGAATTTTTTTAGAGCGATTTATCAGAGCAATATCATCGCACAACTCCTCAACAGAGGCCATGTTATGGGTAGAAAAAATAATGCTGATACCTTTTTGTTTTAACTCAAGAATCTCATTTTTAATCAAATTAGCATTGATGGGATCGAAGCCACTGAATGGCTCGTCTAAAATAAGCAACTCGGGCTCATGTAGCACCGTAACTATAAACTGCACCTTTTGTTGCATGCCCTTTGATAGCTCTTCAATTTTCTTATTCCACCAAGTGGTAATTTCAAACTTCTCGAACCAATACTTCAACTTTTTCAACGCATCGTGCCTGCTCAAACCCTTGAGCTGAGCCAAATACAAGGCCTGCTCACCAACCTGCATTTTTTTGTACAAGCCACGCTCCTCGGGCAAGTATCCAATTTGCTCAATATGCTTCTGTTGTAATCTTTCACCATTAAAATAGAGCTCTCCACTGTCTGGACCAGTAATTTGATTAATAATTCTAATCAAAGAGGTTTTACCCGCACCGTTAGGCCCCAACAATCCAAAGATACTGTTCTTCCTTACATTGATACTCACTCCGTCAAGTGCTGTATGTTTATCATACTTTTTAACGATGTCAACTGCGCTGAAAATATTCATCTTAATTACCATTTTATTTGTGAGAGCAAAGTAAGATTTTTTAATCGGATATCAGATGTAACAGTATCGTATTTTAACCAAATTATTTTTTCTTTAATAAATTTTGAACAATAAAAAAATTGTGTGCTTGAAAATATAGAGTTTATGGTAACTATTTTTTTTTAAATGCTTGCGCTGTGCCTCTTTGGTTCACTGGTAGCTTTTTATAATTGTTTGGTAACGGGCTTTTAATTAACAACTCTTTGCATGCAGAATTGAAAATAATTGAGTTAATTCGTAAACTGTATTCATGAGCAATCTAACAAAACATAAACTTGACGATTTTTTACCTGCCGAGGATTGTGCTCTTATTGGTATTGTCTCCTCTGCACCTGCTTATTATTTATGTTGGCATCTAAACAAATATCTAAAGCTGAAACTATACAGGTGCAAAGATATTTCATTCGAAATCATTCAAAAAACAAAAAAGTTCAACGGCCCCGATCTGTTTCAGCCGGAAGCAGAAGTCGTTTCCGAGAGCAAAGTTTTTTCTGAACATCATGGATTTAAATACCATGATGAAAGTTTATATAGCGAGTACTATTTAATAGCCAACAAAGGCACAAAAGCCAATCTGGAGCCGGCACTCAAAAAGGTAAATTACTTTTTTGAAATCGTTGGAGTGCAGTCGCAACATGCCGAACAACTCGTGTTTAGCATCAGCAGTTTAGAACCCGTTTCTATGGCTTATTTGATTGGAGAAGAAAGCATCATCAATAAACTCAAACTAATTATTTGACTAAGGTTATATCAACTAAAGTGTCAATTTTACACTTTATGAAAATTATATTAATTTTGCAATAAAAATATTATGGAACATTGGACAAAAACTAAAATAGTAGCCACGCTGGGACCAGCATCAAATACAAGGTCTATGCTCAGTGCAATGATGGATGCAGGAATGGATGTAGCCCGTATCAATGCTTCTCACGGAAGCTACAAAGATCATCAAGAAACCATCGATATCATTAGAGAGCTTAATCACGCCAAAAAGAACAATGTGGCTATTCTTGTAGACCTTCAAGGTCCTAAATTAAGGATAGGCACTGTTGAAAACAATGAGGTGATATTAACCGAGGGCAAGCATGTATTGATAACCACCTCAGAATGCATTGGCACTGCTGAAAAACTTTATATTACCTACCCTGAATTTCCTAAAGATGTTGCTGTTGGAGATAGCGTTAAAATAGACGATGGCAAACTAGAGCTCAGGGTAATTAGTACAAACCAAAAAGATACTGTAGAAACAATAGTCGTAAATGGTGGAGTGCTATCATCTAAGAAAGGTGTGAACCTTCCTAACACCAAAATATCGCTTCCTTCGCTTACAAAAAAAGATATTGAAGATCTTGACTTTGCCTTAAACAATAATGTGGAGTGGGTAGGATTGTCATTTGTTAGAACAGTAACCGATGTAGTTGATTTAAAAGAACGCATTAAAGCTGCGAAAAAGACCACACGTGTAATTGCTAAAATTGAAAAGCCCGAAGCCATTGATGAAATCGACAACATTATTGACATGTCTGATGGGGTTATGGTGGCACGTGGCGATTTGGGTGTTGAGTTACCAATGGAAAAAGTACCCCTCATTCAAAAGATGATTGTGAACAAATGTATCAAGGCCTCTAAGCCCGTCATCATTGCCACACAAATGATGGAAAGCATGATTCAAAACTACACACCAACACGTGCTGAAGTGAATGATGTGGCCAATGCTGTGCTTGACGGTGCCGATGCGGTGATGCTTAGCGGAGAAACATCGGTAGGAAAATTTCCATCCATTGTAATTCAACACATGAATAAAATTTTAAACGCTGTTGAAAATGAAGGAAAGATATATTACAAAGACCACCCGCCTGTTGTAAAAAATCAAACATTTATTTCTGATTCCATTTGTTTCAATGCCTGCGTAATGGCTCAGCATAGTGGTGCCAAAGGCATTGTAAGTATGACGAATAGCGGATACACCGCTTTTAAATTAAGCAGTCATCGACCACTCGCAAACATATTTATCTTTACCGATAATCCAACCTTGCTGAATACGCTTAACCTGGTTTGGGGCGTAAGAGGTTTTTATTACGATAAATACGAGAGTACAGATAAAACCATACAAGATGTGAAAGCCTTTTTGAAACAACAAAACTTGGTTAAAGAAAATGATTTGCTTATTCATATTGCAAGCATACCAATGAAGGAAAGAGGTCGCGCCAACATGATTAAGTTGGGTATTGTATAACTCAATCCCTAAAATATTTTGTTTTTACAATTATTGATGTATGTTTGGAGCATGAAAAAATTGCTTGCAGCCGCGTTATTCACTTTTTCCATTTCTATATTCAATCATCAATACTGCTATGCCCAAGAAAAAGTAATGATGACCAACGGAAATATTTTTTTTGTTAGCATTGCTGACACCACAGGGGATAAGGTTAAGATGCAAGATCCCGAATCAAAAAAGAAGGAGATTGTGGATATAGAAAAAAGTAGAATTTTCTCGATTACTTATGCAAATGGCAAAGAGGTTTTAATTTACAAACAAGATAGCTTATCGGAAGATAATTATTTAGCTCCCGAGCAAATGAGAAGTTATATTGTAGGCGCTCATGATGCCGCTGGCAGGTATAGTTCTCCGCTTGCGTTTTGGGGAAGCTTTGGAATTGGTGCTGCCTCAGGTATTATTTTACCTGCTTGGCTTTCACCCTTAACTTCAGGTGGGGGCGCACTTTTTTTAGGTTCAAGATGGATTAAAATAAATCGTTCACATGTATCTGATCCAAAATACTTAAAGGATGAAAATTACATTAGTGGCTATGAGAACGCTGCTCGACAATCACGTGCTCAAAACGTGATCAAAGGTGCAGTTGCAGGTTTGATTATTGGCGCTGTAAGCAGATACACACTACTTGATGATTGAAAGATAAAGTATTATTTCATTTAACAGCTTCAGGTTTTTACACAGCTTTTTGTCTCGCTTCTGTAAGTGTTTCAACACAAATCATATTATCCCAAAAAGAACCTGAACTTCATTATTTCGCATTCCTTTTTTTTATCTCATTTTTATACTACAATGTGCATAAAATACTTTGGTTTGGACATCAAAGGATGGGCGATAAATCTAATTTAAAATATCGATGGCCTGCTCAAAACCCCGCTCTTTTGCTGCTTTGCCTCGTTGTTGCCTTTGCAGGAAGTATGTCGCTCCTAAATTTGTGTATCAATAGCTTTCCAAAACTCATTGCTATTACTGTCGCCTTTTCGGTTGCACTATGCTACAATGCGCAACTTAATATGATGCCATTGAGGAGTATAAAAGGTATTAAAGCATTCGCAATTGCATTAGTGGTCATCATCACCGGAATGATTATTCCAAGCATGGATGATCTCCTGTTTATAAACAATAACTATACATCCTATGCACTATACCTTGGGGCACAACTTATTTTCATTGCATCCTTATGTATTGCCGGAGATATCAGAGACACAAGAGAAGACCGCGATGATAAAATTAAAACATTTCCTGTAATTATCGGTCAACATTTTTCAAAAATAATTTCATCATTGCTCCTGATTTGTCATGCCACAGTTATGTTTCTTCTATGGCAAATTGAGGCCCTACAACTAAATCAGTTTGAGTTATTTTTAGTTATCGATTTAATAGGTATCATGCTCATTTCGCGCTTGAAGGAAACAGATCATTACTATTATTTCATCATGATGATTGATGGTCTTATTCTGATGCAAGCAATCGGCTTGTTGCTGATTGAGAGGATTTAGGGTAAAAGGATGCGGCCCATCAGTTTTTCCTTTACAAAGAACAATTAAACCCGAATTAATCAATAGAAGTTACGCATGTAACGCACTAGTGATTTTATGAGGGTAATCCCGCTTAGCAGGTGTTTTCAATCCATTGATTCAATGGATTGAATTACAGCTGTTTCAGCGATTCCGCATTTTCTAATGCGGAATTTGGGTTAAATACATCGATTTCAGGATAATTTATAATTCATGTTGGCATAAGATTTTTTTGATGATGTGCTTAAAAAAATTATTTTTACAAAAAATCACACATATGAAAAAACAATTACTGACCTTTTCTGCCCTTGCAATCACCGGGTTGCTAAGGGCACAGTCGATTATGCCCGAAGTGGTATCATCGGCAGGAGGCAGCGGACAAAGCAGTCAGGGAAGTTTAGCTTGGACAATTGGTGAACCCGTTACAGCCACCATTGGCAATGGAGCAAACACCTTGACTCAAGGATTTCAGCAACCTACCCTATTGATTGCCACCGCCCTCAAAAACTACCCGGAATTACAGGAATTGTTGGTTTATCCCAACCCCACAGCCGATTATGTTACTTTGAAAACATTGGGTAACACCAATCAGCAGTTCGCCTACAGCATTTTCGACAATACAGGTAAACACATTGCAGGCGGACATACAAATGCCGGCAATAACAACATTTCTTTTCAAGGTTTGGCAACCGGGCTTTACACGCTCCGCTTAACCGACAGCCAATCAAAAGTTCATCAGATTTCCATCATCAAACAAAACTAAAACTACAATGAGAAAATTTATTTTTACAGTGGCTGCAGCCATTATCTGCAACTTGTATGCGTTTTCGCAAACACCCAATAAAATTAATTATCAGGCCGTGGCTCGCGATAATAGCGGCAATACCTTACCCAACACAGCAGTGAGCTTTCGATTAAGTATTTTGCAAGGTACTTCAACTGGTGCAAGCGTATATTCCGAATCACATAATTTATCCACCAATGCATACGGGTTGGCCAATTTAGCCATTGGGGCCGGTACAGTTTTATCTGGATCTATGGGAACCATCAACTGGGGGAACGGCCCTTATTTTGTTAAGGTTGAATTGGATGCCGCAGGAGGCACTAACTACTCCTTGATGGGAACCTCAGAATTGCTATCGGTACCCTATGCCTTGTATGCAGCTAATGGTGGCACTCCAGGCCCACAAGGGCCACAAGGGCCGCAAGGGCCACAAGGGCCGCAGGGGCTTCCCGGTATAGATGGTGCTGCAGGACAACAAGGCGTTGCAGGCCCTGCCGGACCTACCGGTGCAACAGGTGCTCAAGGGCCACAAGGGCCACAAGGACCGCAAGGACCGCAAGGACCTGCAGGTGCTGCCGGTGCACAAGGTGCACAAGGACCTCAAGGTCCTGCAGGAAGTGCCAATATCAATGGTACAGCTAATAATGTTATAAAATTTACAACTGCCACCACAGGGGGCAATTCCATCATTACTGATAATGGAACCCAAGTGGGAATCGGCACAAGCACAACCACACACAAACTTGAGGTAAATGGCAATGGTAAATTTACCCATACCAGCACATCAGGTAGCTATGATGATGCCGCCTTGATTACCAAATCCACCGCAGCCTCCACACAATGGGCTACCCTAGGTTATGATAACGATATTGGATTTACAACAGGTATGCTCGGTTTTAATGGAGGTGCCGCTACCGGAACTTTTATCTTTACGGATGGAACAAGCGCCAACAATCAAAATTGCCAAGCACTTGCATTTAACGCTACGAGCGATACGCGTCTCAAAAAAGACATCCTTGAAATTACCGACTTTGAGAAGTACCTTCAAAAGATACGTGAGGTGCAATCTATTTCTTATCGTTATAAATCAGAGGACGAATCAGTAAAACCACACATTGGATTTGCTGCACAATCACTGCCTGAAGGCGTTAAAGTACCAATGCTATCTACCAAGAAAGGTGAACCTTCAACACCGTACCAAGGTGTGAACCTTGCCGATATGAGCGGATTTTTGTTGCTTGGCGTAAAAGCACTCGACAACAAACAAATTGAAATGGAAAAAACAATCAAAGCGCAACAAGAGTTGATTAATCAGCTTGCCGCTAAAATTGCAGCTTTAGAAAAGAAATAAGGTGTGTAAACAATCCCTAAAAGGCAGTACTGAACATCGGTACTGCCTTTTTTGTTTGATTTTGGTATAGCTGTTTCTTTTGCTATTTTTGAAAAATCAAATCACAACTATGATTAAACCAGGGCTATTACTTATTACCTTTTTGAGTGTGCAGTTATGCGTTGCACAATCATCAAAACCTCAACTATCGGCTGCTGCCAGACAATACCTGTACCTGACTAAAAAAAACAATCAACCTGTTTTAGAGCAATATGTTTATCAAACAGATGCGCAACAGCAAATTTTTGTAAACACCATCTTTAAAGTAGACCAAAATTTTGATGATGCCCTGCTCAAACAAATGGGTGTGAAGGTTGGCACCAAAGCCAAGGATATTTGGACCGGTAAAGTT
Source organism: Bacteroidia bacterium (assembly GCA_044370815.1). Lineage (GTDB taxonomy): Bacteria > Bacteroidota > Bacteroidia > UBA4408 > UBA4408 > CAIKXD01. The sequence continues at coordinate 270 of JBILUU010000095.1, read as the reverse complement.
CCACTGCATCAGGTTCAGCAATTTACTAAAATACAAGGTATTCAATACATTGATTTCGATCAGCCATGTTATCCCGAGCTTGATACGGCCAGGCGATTGACAAGGGTTGACTCTGTTCATCAAGGCATTTATTTACCTCGCTCTTATACGGGCAAAAACGTTGTAATGGGTGTTATTGATGCGGGGTTTGATTACACACATCCTACTTTTTTTGATACATCATTAAGTCATTACAGACTTTCGAGGGTTTGGGAACAAAAAAGTATTGTT
>JBILUU010000094.1:0-9032 GCA_044370815.1 Bacteroidia bacterium | reverse complement strand
GGCAATCCCGCTTAGCAGGTGTTTTCAATTCATTGAACCAATGGATTGAATTACAGCTGTTTTAGCGATTCCGCATTTTCTAATGCGGAATTTGGGTTAAAATCAATGGTATGCAACATTTGTAGTTCGCATTGATTAATTCAGGATTAGTTTATTTATCAGAGGACTTAGCAATTAGTCGATCGATGTTTAGACAAATATTTTTGAATTGTCTTTTTTCCTTTTCATGCAATACCGATAAGTAAAGATTGAAATTACCCTGATCATTATGTTGTTTAATAAAAAACATAGCGGCAGCGGTATCGTGCCAAAGCCCGATTCTTAACTGTAATTTGTTTAGTACTTTATTGTTAAACCCAATATGTTGACGTACCGTTTTAGGTAGTGCCTTAAAAATATAGAGTAATTTTTTTATGCTTTTTCTGAACCTATGCAAGCGCTTACGTTTGGGATGCTTAACCATTGACATGGCTTGCTTTTGCTTCTGTTTAAATATTTTTTTCAATACTTTCGTGCCTGGCAACTCAGTAGGTAATGAATTTTCAGCCGCAACTTTATTAACATCATTGAGAAAGCTAAGGTGGTTTGAAACAAAATCTTTATACAGCAAATTTTCTTGTTGATTCAGCTGCATAAGCAGTTGTTGAGGAAGTTCTTCAAGTGCCCGAATGAGTATACTATTTACTTGCAGCTGTCTTATTTCACCAGCAAGCTGAAATACCGCTTTCAGTTTATTGGTTTGATATTTTTTACCGTAAGACCTTTCTGCAAAAGCATAAAACGCCCTTATTTTTTTGATATTAACACGAAGTTTGTGTAGCGATTCAAAATTGTTTGTTTGTGCAAATAATACAATGTGGTGCTTAAGAGACTTAATTTCTTGAGCCAGGAAGTAATTGATTATATTTTTTTCTGCCGACTTTTTCAATCACGAAAACTTATTTGAAGTTCTACGAAGTTAACTTATGAATAATTGATATTCAAAGGTAAAAATTTATCGTTAGCGCTGAATTACGTGTAGGTCACTTTTTGTTTTACCAACTGATCATTGCATGCCTGTTATTATTGATGAGTCAGTAGTTTAGTGTCCAGGTTTGATTAGAAATGTCTTAGAACTAAAGTTACAGAGGAGCCAACTATTTTAAATTGATTACATGGGTGAACAGTAAAATAATTAACAGGATGCGATCATTAACCTATCAACATATTTAAAAATCGAATTGCAACTGCCTTTGGGGAATAATATTTCAATGCCCAATTTCTACCATTTTCTGCAATTTCACGCAATTGATTTTTATCCTTTAAGCATTTAAGTATCCTTTCAGGATTATCCAAGTCAATCCCAATATAGTGAACCCCGTTTTTTGGCATTTCTTGCAGAATAATTCCATATTTCTCAAAATCAACATGTATGGTACAACATCCACTAACTAGCGACTCCCAAAATCTCCACGAGTCAAATTGATATATTCTGTCATACTTTAAAAAGGGTATTAAAGCATCTATTTTTCTTGCTATTCTAGCATCAAGCGTGGCTTTTTCGGAGGTCCATTTTTGCACCTGCCCTCCCACTGCATTAGAAATGATATTTGAATTCAGTCTTTTATAATAAGAGGGGTAATGTCTCTTTCCGGTTTGTGTCCAATATATTTTATCAATTTCCCCAATCGAATTTTCCTCAAACTGATCGGTTTCCATATTCTTTGGGTATATAGGATAATAGAGCTGCTGCGAGATATCTTCAACCAGTTGTCGCAACGTGTGACCAACTCTAAAATTTGAGAGAATCATTTCATTGCGTTTATCAAAATTTATACTACTACGTGTTGCATAATCAATGATGCGGTTTGTTAATCCAATTTGCCATGGAACAAAATTTTGGGGATACTTATATTTATTGCAATAGTGACTTTTAAGTACAAAATCTACCTGCCTTAATTCTTCTTTAAAGCCCGGAGTAATCAAACCATCGGCCGCATCAATAAAAATAAGTTTGTATTTTCTGTTCGTATTAAAAATATTTTGCGGCAATATATCTTGTCTTTGATAATCATAAATCACACTTGAAAATACAATTACATCAAATTCATTCAAGTCTTTGGGCTCATACTGTTTAATTAAATAGTCTTCTTGCTTAGTTGACTTTAGCCAATAGTTTACATTACCTTTGGGAGCATGCCCTAATTCAATCAAACCCTCAGCCAATGCTACAATTTCATGTTCATATCCTGCCCTATCTGCAGGACCATGAGGGTAGCAATAAAAATAAACATTCATTTGTGCTGTAGTTCTTTTTTTTATTTAAAATATTCGATTCAAGGAAATGCTATGCATTAGTCTGTCGCAAACATAAAAGAAATTAAAACAGTTTCAAATTAATCAAATTTTGTTTAGGTATATTTTTAAATTAATACAGTTAAAAATTAGGCATAATGCAAAACATGATGACAAACTACTTTTTCTTGTAAAGGTCAATATTATTTCCGGCACTTTCCGCTGGTCGAATAAATTAAAGCAAATGCTGATACATGCATCATTAGCATTGTCGTTTTACCACCCCTTAACAGCAGCTCCTTTAAAGACATGTTGTGCTACTTTTTCAACAGCATCGGATTGGTATGCTTTCACAAATTTCTTGATCTTTACATCGTATTGATTGTTTGTTCTGGCAACAATAACATTCACATACGGAGAATGCTTATCCTCCCGAAACAAGGCAGAATTATTGATATTGAGTCCCGCCTGCGCTGCAAAATTATTATTGATGATAGCCATACATACCTTATTATCATTTAATACCACCGGTAGCTGAGGGGCTTCAATTTCTAGAATACTTAATTGCTTGGGGTTATCAACAATGTGAATTGGTTTAGGTAGCAAGCCAACAGTATTTTTCAATTTGATGAGACCTTGTTTTTGCAAAAGTAACAAAGCTCTCCCACCATTGGAAGCATCATTGGGAATAGCCACTATGCTGCCTTTCTGGAGTTGATCGATTGTATTTATTTTTTTTGAATAAGCTGCCAACGGATAAATAAATGTTTTACCCACCACTGCCAACTGATATCCCCTTTGTTTCTGCTGCTCATTTAAATATGGTTCGTGCTGAAAAACATTTATATCTATATCTCCATTGTTCAATGCTTCATTTGGAATAACATAGTCGTTGAATGTGAACAGTTCAACATCCAAATTGTATTTTTTCTTTGCTTCCTTAACGGCTGCCTCAGCCAATTGCAGTTCAGGGCCGGCTGCTATTCCTACCCTTAGGGTATTAGAATCATTCTTCTTGGTGTTTGCACAAGCAAAAAGTTGGAGAATAAAAAAGTATTGAAGTATTGTACGTGCTATTTTTTTCATTTCGATAGTTTTTATCTGTGAGTAATTTTTTTTGAGATTTTATCGGCAGTAATCTGAATAGTGAATACAAGACCAACAAGGAGTAACAAAACAGCATTCATTATCGATGCGTTGTATCCTACGTAGCCGTATTGATACCCTATTTGTCCGAGTCCACCTGCCCCAAGGGCACCACCCATAGCCGAATAACCAACCAAAGTGATCAGAGTTATGCTTGCATTATTAATAAGTGATGGCAGGGCTTCGGGAAGTAATACTTTAAATACGATTTGTGCTGGACCGGCACCCAATGCTTTTGCTGCCTCAATTAGTCCACTTGAAACTTCAAGCAGACTATTTTCAACAAGTCGAGCAATAAAAGGTGCAGCCCCAATGCTTAGAGGAATAATTGCAGCATTTACACCAATAGAAGTGCCTGCCAAAGCCCTAGTTAATGGTACAAGCCAAACAATTAAAATGATAAATGGTACCGCACGAAAGGCATTAATTATAAAACTCAAAAATTGGTTACATAAAGTATTCTCCATCGGCTTTCCTTTTCGTGTAAGAAATAAGGTAATCCCCAATGGAAGTCCAATTATAAAACCCAAACAGCCTGATACCAGAGTCATATAGATGGTTTCCAATAGTCCACTTAACAATAAAATTACTGTTGATTGATCAAGCATATCCTTTGATTGTATTTTTAATATTGTTTCTATTTAAAAAATGTATTGCCTTTGAATTTTCATCAGCACTTCCTTTCAGATGAATCAGTATTCTTCCAAAATTTGCGGTATCATAGTATTCCACATCAGCACTGATTAGTTTATGAGGAACCTTATAATCGGCATATACGGTATGTAAAATTCGTTCGAATGAAACAATGCCGTTGAGTTCTATTTCAATCAAAGGAAACAAACCTTCTGCCGGATTAGATTTAATTTTGTTGTAGAGTGAAGGAGGAATTTTCATTGATTGGGGTATTGTAAATTGATGAATAATTGATTGATTGATATGACTGATAATTTTATCGGAGGGGCCAACTGCAACCAGTTGCCCTTTATTAATAACAGCTACATTTTTGCATATTGATTTAATCACATCCATTTCATGAGTAATCAGTATAATTGTGATACCCAATTGCTGATTGATGTCCTTTAATAGCTTTAGTACAGATTCGGTAGTAACCGGATCGAGCGCACTTGTAGCTTCATCACATAATAATAGGTATGGATCATTTGCCAACGCTCTGGCAATGGCTACACGCTGTTTTTGACCACCCGATAAACTTGCGGGATAATAATCTGCTTTGTCTTCAAGACCAACGAGCTTAAGCAAATTACTAACTTTGGCTTTTATGTGAAACGTATCGGCCTTAGCCAATTCAAGCGGTAGTGCCACATTATCAAAAACAGTTCTGGATGAAAGCAGATTAAAGTGCTGAAAAATCATTCCTATTTTTTTACGCTCACTTGCCAACTCTCTGCTGCTCAAGTTCATCATGTCTTTTCCATTTATTATAATTTTTCCCTCGTCAGGTTTTTCAAGCAGATTTACAGAACGTATGAGCGTGCTTTTTCCGGCACCGGAAAATCCTATAATGCCCATTATATCACCTTGTTGAATTTCCAAACTAACATTGTCAAGTGCTTTAAACTGTTGTTTTTTCTGATGAAATGTTTTCGAAATATTTTTTATTACTATCATAATACCTTAGTGAAATATTTAAATTTAAACATGATTATTTTTCTTGTTTTTGAATGGTGCCACAAACGCATTGAAAATATAGCACCCTATACAAATTGCAAATGCAGCCTCAAGTAGTGCAAACAAAATGATGATGCTTCCAATCATTTTTGCTATTTGGTAGTGGTGACATGAAACAAGTATGAACAGCAAAAGCGATAAGACACTGCCAATACCTGCAGCAAATTTTTTCGGTGTTGCTAACTGAGGTTTTGCATGAAGCTTCAGCAAGTCGACAATTACTTTTGCTATTGCCGCTAATGGCGATGGCTGCCCCGTAAAAGCCCTTAATACAAAATCGGCAAAGAGCACAAAAAGAGGAAAGCCAAGGTGCCACCTTAGAGAAGTAAAAACGATAATGATGACCTGCAAGGCAATTAATCTCACCACGTTTTCATCAATATAAAGTTCGGTATTATTTGATTGTTTATTCATGATATGATTTACAAGTTGGGTTGTGGGGTTAGTCTTAAATAAGGTTTAATCATGGTGTGACCTTTAGGAAATTGATCTTTCAACTCTTCATCACTCACTGAAGGCAATATAACCACCTCCTGCCCTTGCTGCCAATTGGCAGGTGTGGCCACTTGATAGTTATAGGTAAGTTGTAAGCTGTCAATCACACGAATTATTTCATTGAAATTTCGACCTGTAGATGCAGGATAAATAATAATTAGCCTGATGGTTTTATCAGGTGCAACAATCAACACCGTGCGCACCGTTGCAGTGCTACTTGCTTTGGGATGAATGAAGTCAAATAACTCAGATACCTTTCTATCATAATCGGCAATGATTGGGAAAAATACTTGTGTATTTTGCGTTTGATTAATGTCATTAATCCACAGCACATGACTTAAAACAGGATCAACACTTAGTGCTAAAACTTTTACGTTGCGTAATTCAAAGGCATCTTTTAGTTTTGCCGTTGCGCCTAACTCGGTTGTGCATACCGGTGTAAAGTCTGCAGGGTGCGAAAACAAAACGCCCCAACTATTTCCCAGGTATTGATAAAAGTTAATATCTCCTATTGATGTTTGTGCGTTAAAATTGGGAGCTATGTCCCCTAGTCTTAATGTTGGCATAATTCACTAATTTTTGATGTGTAAAAATTTAACCCAAATTCCGCATTAGAAAATGCGGAATCGCTGAAACAACTGTAATTCAATCCATTGAATCAATGGATTGAAAACACCTGCTAAGCGGGATTACCCTCATAAAATCACTAGTGCGTTACATGCGTAACTTCTATTGATTAATTCGGGTTTTATTTGTTTACTTTAAGTTTCGATTGGCATGAAATAGCATTTTGAATGAGCTATGAGATTTTATAGTAGTAAAATCAACTAAAATTCTGTGATGTATTTATATGGTTGACTCACTCTACCCCATACCCGCAGGGTTCTTCTAATTTTCACCTTCGATCTTTTCGAAAGCTTAAAATACTTGGTAAGGTTTGTAAGTAATACACCCAATAAAATTACCACTAAGCCACTCAATTGGCTCGCATTAACAGCTTCATGAGCTGCAAACCAACCTGCTACTACCGCAACAATAGGATTGATGTAGGTATGTGTACTTACCAAGGCAGCAGGCCTTACCGATAACAACCAAATGTACGAGAGATATGCTACTACAGAGCCAAATAAAATTAAGAATAGCAAACTCAACCAAGAGTTTAAAGGAACTGTTTCAATATTGAATTGTTTCCACTCTGAATTTATTGAAGCCAATAATAATGATGTTAACCCCGCAGCTATTAATTGTTGTGCAATATTCATGAATGTTGAGTGCCCCGATGGATTGTTTTTTGAGAACAAAGAACCCAACACCCAACTTACCGAACTAAGCGCCAACACTACAAATGCGACAAATCGTAAAGTTGAACTTACATCGCTATGAGAAGTGGCATTTGCACTTCCTTTCAAAAATAAAACAAGCCCGGTAAATCCTATTAGAAGGCCTATTGGTATGCACTTGTCGCTAAAATAATATCTCCAATTTTTTTTATCTATGGCAATAAACCAAAATGGTCCGGTTGCCATGGCTATGGCTGCCTCTGCTGCTGTTACGAACTGCTCCCCCCACGCCACAAGACCTGTACCACCTGTAAGTATAAGAATTCCTGTAATTGCGTTTTTTCTCCAGTTATCAATAGAGTTGGCCCTTTCACCTTTTGCACGTAAATAACTAATTATTAGCAACCCGGCTATGAGAAATCGCAACCCTGACAGAATGAAAGGCGGAAACCCTTGCAGCCCAATTGAGATCGCTAAAAATGTAACACCCCAAATGAGATAAATATTTGCGAATGCAAGTGATACTAACCACTTATTTATTTGTTTTTTCATTGTATTTTTTTTTAATAGTTGTTGATTTTAGGAAATAAAAAAAGGCTTTACGTGATGCCGTAAAGCCTTTAATTTCAATATAAAGCTTGGTTAACGGCAACATCGTTTTGCATGCTTACAGCAACACATCATCATCATATGTTTTTTATTATTTGTCATTGTTTTTGGTTTGAATTTTAGTTTAATTGATATTTTATTTTGGGTAAAAAAAAATCCACCGTTGAGTATCGGTGGATTGATCTAATTTATGATCCTTATTTTATCCGATACATCAGGGATTAGGCAACATTGCCATACAGCAACACTTCATCTTTGTTGCGCACTTATTACCTTTTGTATGTATAAAATTATTGTTCATGAGTAAATTGCTCTAAAGCGGTGCAAAAGTAATCATGGTTTTTAAATTAGCAATAAGCATTCAAAATTATTTTGAGCATTTAACAAAAACTTAATCTCAACATACAGGATCATGATACCAATTCGGGTGCTAATATCGTGCACTGAAAGCATGGATTTAAGCACCTACTTGATGAAGCTACTATTAGCAGTTACCAAATAAGTGCAGCAATCATTTATTTCAGTCGAGCAGCCATGGAATAAAATCGGGGGTAAGCATTAACAAAATAAGGTTGAACAAATACACTATAAAACCACAGCAAAACTGCCTTAAACTTATTTTTTTACAAAACAAAAGGAGTAGTAAAAAGGCAATGGAGCATATACTTAAGGAGAGGAAGAGGAGCATTGATGCATACCAAACAGTTCCAATAAATCCTGTTTCTTGAAGGAGCGCTTTGGGGTCGTAATAGCCACTTGCGAGCGAATGTTTGGCATGCTGAAGTCCAATTGCCCAATAGGGATAATTTTTAAATCCGATATGAAAAATTGCAAGTAACAAGGTCATGGTCAACAGATTTTGCTGTTGAAGCATCTTTTTTATGTTAACCTGCCTATTTACAATTACGGTTGAGATCATCACAAGGCAAAAGCCTAGTGAAATTACAACAAGCTGTAAGTAGTTAAAATTTAAAATAGGCCCATTGTGTTGCCAAACAAACACATAATCTGACAGTTTATCGATATGAGGCTTATTGTCAATAATGAGCAACCCACCCAACAATAGCAACAATAAAATTTGTATCAATTGCTTGTGCAAAGAATTTAAACAAACAAAACAATTCATGCTTTTTTTGATGGGCTTCAAATGAAACGATTAAAACAAATTTAAACTAAGATTACGCAATAAAAATGCGTAAACGATAAAGATACTGTAAATCATATTTTTATAAATCTAATAATTTTTTTAACCACACTAAAATGAAACATGTTAGCTATTAATTTCTAATGCAAACGCATTATTGGAATTCGGGTTTAATCCAAATTCCGCATTAGAAAATGCGGAATCGCTAAAACAGCTGTAATTCAATCCATTGGTTCAATGGATTGAAAACACCTGCTAAGCGGGATTGCCCTCATAAAATCACTAGTGCGTTACATGCGTAACTTCTACTGATTAATTCCATCTAACTACATTTTAACTACCTGATTAATAATTGGTTATAAATATATTTTAAAAACTTGTTTCAAATAAAATTC
>JBILUU010000093.1:0-9108 GCA_044370815.1 Bacteroidia bacterium | reverse complement strand
ATTATTATCGGGCATTGCAAAAAAACAATCAATACCTTTACCAATCAAACTTTGAATGGCTAATTGGGTTTCTGATGAATTGCTGACCGAAACCACGGATAATTTCAACTTGAGCTTATCGGCAGCCGTTTGAATATGCGAAAGGGCGCTCACCGATTGCGGCTCGGCCTGATTGTAAATAACACCCAAATGCTTAGATTGAGGGGATAAATATTTGATGAGTGTAACCGAAGTATCAATGTAAGCCAATGTTTCATAAACACCAAACAAATTGCTTGGTGCTTTACCTTGCGGATTGGCAAGTCCAGCATTTTCAGGACTTGGTGACACCATCATGCAAATAGGGATTTGTTTTGTTTTTTGCACGGCTGTAATGGTGCTTAAGGTGGCATTGCTGGCAATCAGGTCAACCTGCTGACTGATAAAATAATCACACGCTTGCGTAAGTGCAGGGATATCACCTTGTGCATTACGATATAAAATGGTGATTCCCGTATCGTTTTGTGGGTAGCCATGCTCAGAGAGCGCAGCATAAAAACCTTGCTTGGCCTGATCTATTGTTTCGTCAACAAATGCATCGAGAAAACCGATTACAGCTTTTTGCTTTTGCTTGGTTGGGGTTTGATTTTTACATGCGCTTAAGATGCAGCATAACATGATGGCGAGGGCAAAAAGTGCTGTCGAATATTTTGACATGTAGGTAAGATTGAATTTGTAAAGGTATGAAAACAAAAAACGTCCGAAATAGCGGACGTTTTTAAAAAGTTAATGCAATGAAATCTTATTCTGCGGGCTGAGGAGCGGCTGCGGGTTGCTCGGCAGCTGCAGGTTGTGCCGCAGCAGGAGCTGGTGCAGGTTTTGCAGCTGTAGGTGTTGCTGTATTATTAATTCTATCGCGCAATTCAGTATCTTTAGCTGTGCCCGTTCCTGTGCTTGATTTAATAACAAATGATAATGAGATGCACAAAACAAATAGTGCCACTACAAGTCCCCAGGTAACTTTCTCAATTAGCTCTGAAGTTTTTTGAACGCCCATAACTTGGTTAGACGCTGAAAAGTTAGAGGCAAGTCCTCCACCTTTGCTGTTTTGAATTAACACCACCAAAATTAACAAGATGGCTACCAATACGATTAAAAATGTCAATAATCCGCTCATTTCCCTGATTTATTAAGTAATTGTTCTTTTAAAATTTTAATTTGGGTTGCGAAGATAGCATTCTTTTCGGGATTTTTCAAACTTAAATTTTGATATACCTTGATTGCCTTCGCTAAATTACCTTGTTTGATGTATATTTTTGCTAGTGTTTCGGTAACAAAATAATCGTTATCGGTAACACTTTGTTTGGCCATGTTTACGGGCTTATAAAATTCTTGCTTAACAGGTTTAACACGCTCTACGGGCTTATCAATAAATTTATCAATCAGAGTTTCTTCCTGCTTTTCTTGCGGTAGAATTTCTTTTTCAGGCGTAGTTGACTGACTAGTTTGAAAATGTTTGAGCCAAGCCACAAAATCAGTTTGAGGAGCAGCCAACTTTTCGGGCTCCGGTTGGTTTGTTTCGGCTTGAGTATTTTCAGGATTTGCTATTTCTTCTTCTTCATGCTGTGCTTTGCTCGAATGATCAGCTACTGCAACAGATTGCTCATCGGCACTAATTTTACTTTCCAGTTCTTGCAACAATATCGATTCTGCTGCAGCCAAATTGATCTCTTTATCTAGCATCAAATCAATTTCATCCTTTGCCGGTACATTAGCTTCATCAATTTGTGCAGGCTCAGCAATTACTGTTGTTGCATTCATGTTTTCGCTGATAGGATTCAAATCCTCTTCAACAGATTGAATTTCGGACTCAAGTTGATTTGTTTGGGTTAGGCTTTGCTCAATATTTGCTTCATCTTGCTGCTTTTCGGGCTGTATCGTTTGTGGCTGCAGCGGCTGAATTATTTCTTCGGTAATTTGATGAGCGTTCTGCTGTTCCTGCGCAATAGGTTCAGGCATCTTATAATGCTCAATTAACTCATATAATACTTTTCGGTTGGTGACGTGTGCCGCAGCAATTTTAATTTGCTTTTGCAGATAAATACTATCGGTAACTTTGTAACATCTTGCAGCAAGCAAATGCGCAGTTTGGAAGTAGGGATATTCTTTGATGATTTCTTCGAGCAGCTGTGTATCCTCTGCTTTCAGCAGCCCCGGATTTTTAACGAGCGATATAAATCTTTCTCTATTCATCCTACCAATTGATTACGGCTTTGTTAAAAATGTCCTGCACAAGTTGGTTATTGATTTCCTTAATCAATCGGTCTTCTTCGGCCGCAAGGGCAGTTGTTGAGGGAAAATCAGCAAATCGCGTAAAGGTTGTTTCAAAATTTTGTTTATCATCTTTGTTGTTTACAAACTTTACTTTAACGGTAATCGATAGTCTGTTTTGTGCTGCTTGATTCAATCCGTTTGCACCCGTTCCTTGAATGGCAATTGGTGCTGCATTATAGGCAGTAACAGCACCCTCAAACTGGAGGTCACCATTTTTTTGCACAAAAGATAAGTTGGTTTGCGACAAGAAAATATCTCGTAGCGCTTCGGTAAAAACTTGGCTGTAAGTTGGCTTGGCAAGTGGTGCAAAACTTGAAAAATATTGTATGGAAACAGTTTTAACATCGGGCGCAATTGAAGCTCCTGTAAAAGAATAATTGACCTTACATGAGGGAGGAATTATCAAGCAAGCCATTAAACACAAAAGCAATATGCACCTTGTTGTTTTCAAATTTATTTTTTGATGTTATACTCGTTAATTTTTCGGTAAAGTGTACGTTCAGAAATACCTAATTCACGTGCAGCATTTTTGCGTTTCCCTTTACTTTTTTCTAACGCTTTATTGATTAATTCAATTTCTCGTTCTTCAAGTGACAATGACTCTTCAACAGGCAGCGTTATTGGTTGCTGCACGCTTGGTTGTGCCGATGGCTTAGGAATATTTTGGATGATAGCCGTTTCACTCATACCGGGTTGATTAACCTCGCTGTAAATTTGTTGTAGGTATCGTTCATTTTCTCCGGCAAAACCGGCAGGCAAGTGTCCATCATGTTGTATGATATTGACCACCAATTTTTTCAATTCCGACAGGTCTCTTTTCATATCGAAAAGCACCTTGTAGAGCAGATCTCTTTCTGAGAAATCGCTTCCTGTATGCTCACCTTTGAGTACCATGGGCAAGTTGGAGCTTGATGAAGGCATATCGGGTAAATACCTCACTAAGGTTTCGGCATCAATTTCTCTTTTTCTTTCAATGACAGAAATTTGCTCGGTGATATTTTTCAATTGTCTTACATTACCTTGCCAATAATAGCTCACCAACACTTGCTCGGCATCGGGCGTAAGCTTAATTACCGGCATGCGATACTTGGCGGCAAAATCGGCAGCAAACTTGCGCATGAGCAAAAATATATCTTGCTTACGTTCTCTTAACGGAGGTACGGCAATGGGGACCGTATTGAGACGGTAGTATAAATCTTCGCGAAACTTATTTTTCTCGATGGCTTGAGGAATGTTTACATTGGTAGCTGCTACCACACGCACATCTGTTTTCAATACTTTTGACGCACCTACTTTGATGAATTCACCGCTTTCGAGCACACGTAGTAGGCGCGCTTGTGTGGCCATAGGCATTTCGGCTACTTCATCTAAAAAAATGGTACCTCCGTTTGCAACTTCAAAATAACCTTTGCGGGCCTCATGCGCTCCAGTAAATGAACCTTTTTCGTGTCCGAATAATTCAGAGTCTATGGTACCTTCGGGAATAGCGCCACAGTTCACAGCTATATATGGGCCATGTTTGCGTGCACCAAGTGTATGTATAATTTGTGGAAACACCTCTTTGCCCGATCCACTTTCACCCGTGATGAGCACGCTTAAATCGGTTGAGGCAACTTGCGCAGCAATATCAATTGCTCTGTCTAATGAAGGCGAGCTACCTATAATGCCAAACCTGTTTTTAATTTCCTGTATTGTCATTTTCAATCATCAATTATTGGGCTTCACCAATAAGGGTTGCTGTGGTACAGCTTGTGGCAAGCACGTTAGCGTATTGCCCTGGTTTATAATTCCCTTTTGGAAAAACTACGGTTGTATTTTGTGAATTTCTACCGAAATAATGCTCAGCTGATTTTTTAGAAGTACCCTCAATGAGCACCCTATGCACCTTCCCAACACCTTCAGCGGTTCTGATAGCCGAATGTTTCTGTTGCAAATCAACAATTTCCTGCAATCTTTTCTTCTTCACCTCTTCTGGAACATCATCTTTATACTTTCTTTCGGCCAAAGTTTTGGGACGTTCGCTGTAAGCAAACATGTATGCAAAATCATATTTTACCAACTCCATTAAGCTGAGGGTATCTTGATGTTCCTCTTCGGTTTCAGAGCAAAAGCCCGAGATGGTGTCGGTAGAAATTCCGCAGTCGGGAATGATGCGTTTGATGGCCTGAATTCTTTCGATATACCATTCGCGCGTGTAACCGCGATTCATCATTTCGAGTATGCGTGAGCTGCCCGATTGTACCGGCAAATGTATGTAGTTGCAAATATTTTCGTAGCGCGCCATTGTGTGCAGCACGTCATCTGTCATATCTTTAGGATGAGAGGTACTGAATCGCACACGCAAATCGGGATGCACAAGTGCTACCTTTTCTAACAACTGTGCAAAAGTAGTGGCATCCTTCATTTCTTCGGGAGAAGGATTTTCTTTTTTTAGTCCACCGCCAGTCCATAAATAGGAGTCCACATTTTGTCCAAGCAAGGTAACCTCGCGATAGCCCTGTTGAAAGAGCTCTGTGGCCTCGTTCACTATTGTTTGAGGATCTCTACTTCTTTCGCGACCACGTGTAAACGGAACCACACAAAAAGCACACATATTATCGCAACCACGCGTAATGCTAATGAAGGCATTGATACCATTGCTTTGCAAACGCACCGGAGAAATATCGGCATAGGTCTCTTCCTTGGAGAGTATCACATTTACAGCTTTTTTACCATCTTGAGCCGTATCGAGCAAATTGGGTAAATCACGGTAAGCATCGGGGCCTACCACAATATCAACCAATTTTTCTTCTTCTAAAAATTTTGCTTTCAAGCGTTCGGCCATACAACCAAGCACGCCAATTATCATTTCAGGTTTTGAACGTTTGGCTTTGCGATAATCGTTTAAGCGTTGACGCACTCTTTGCTCGGCATTATCACGAATAGCACATGTATTCACAAAAATTACATCGGCCTCATTCATGTTGTTAGTGGTAGTGTATCCTTTGTCTTTAAGGATAGAGGCCACAATTTCGCTATCTGAGAAATTCATCGCACAACCATAACTCTCGAGAAAAAGTTTTTTAGCGCCCTGTGTATTGTTAGGCAAATCTAAAACCTCTCCCTGCCTGCTTTCGTCAATTATTTTATTTTCCATTATGTTGAGGCAACTTTTTGTTGCTGAACTTGCAAAATTAAGGATTTTATTGTTTACTGACAAATTGACACGCGTGTATTCGTATATGTTTAACTATTTTTAGTGGCTGATAATTTTCATTCATCCACCAATCACATTAACTTGCACTTGCAGATTGTTTGAAATACTGCAAATTGTAAACATTTAATGCCACGCTATCTTAAACGCATATTGATTGTAGCCACCCTTTTCTTAATGGGCTACATCCTATTGAGCTCCTACGTTGACCATTTACTTAAAAAGTTGATTGAAACACAGGTGGAGAAATTTTCCTCTGCACACTACCGACTTGAGATTGCTGATATTGAAACAAGTTTTTGGGCATTTAATGCGGTGATTAAAGATATGCGTATTACTAAAGTAAAACATCAACATTTGCCCAATGAGCGATATTATTTTACACTGAGTGCTTCGAGGGTTTATGTAAAACAAATTAACCCAATAGATTTATTTTTCAATCATAACTTACAGCTGCGCGAATTGCTGATTGAAAAGCCCGACATAACTTTTGATTACAATGACACTATCAATACACCCATTGAAAAAGACAGTAGTTTGATTAAATTTTATTACGAGCTCAATAAGGTGGTGCTCAAGGATGCCGGTATACATGTCAACAAAAGATCTGGAGAAAAATTTACACTTGGTGTACATCAATTATCTTACTCGCTTAAAGAAAAATATTTATTGATTGATAGCCTCAAAATTAAAGGCCTCAATAGCGTTTACCATCCATTCGATTATGATTGTAAGATTGAACACGCACAGCTTTATGGATTAGATTTAAATGCATTGCTTAATCGCTTGGAGTTTGGCTATAGAAGCTGTCGTATAGGTGCTTTAAAAATGCAAATGAAAGCACATAGTTTGCTAAAAAAAAGACCTGCATTCAATTCATCTCAACTGACTACTGTACAATCAATTTCAGGTGGTAAAATTAACCCGCTGCGTATTGATTATTTATTGATATCCTATCAATCGAAA
This sequence comes from Bacteroidia bacterium, assembly GCA_044370815.1. Classification (GTDB taxonomy): domain Bacteria; phylum Bacteroidota; class Bacteroidia; order UBA4408; family UBA4408; genus CAIKXD01. The sequence continues at coordinate 2,636 of JBILUU010000093.1, read as the reverse complement.
CAAGATTTTGTTGAAGTGGCCGCCAAAAAATTTTTTTATGCCTCAAAACAGTTGAGCATGCATCAAATTGATTTGAAGTTAAACCAAAAACATCATACCACTTCAAACATTGATAAGGTTGTGATCACCGGCTTTGATGCCGACCGTTTGATTAATGAAAAACATATTTCCATTAGTAGATTAATCATTGAGCACCCCATTATTAAGAGCAGTTTAAAAGTGCATGAAAATTATGTGAAAGCGCTCCCCAATACTGCAGATCATATTGGCTACAGCGTTGAACGCATTGGAGAGTTGGTGATTCATAACGGAATTTTACAATTGAGCAATAAGCGTAAACCGCATCTACTTTTTGATGCACAGCATATAGCGTTGCTGGTCAAAAATTTAGATCCTCAATATTTGTATCGCCCCAATGAAACATCTACACCTGATCATATAATGATGACAAGCGGAAAAGTGCACATCAACTTTCCTAATAATATTTATCACCTAAATATGCAGGCCACTGCCTATAATAGCCGTGAACAAAGATTGCAAATTGACAGTTTAAAAATGCAGAGTAACTATAATAAGAAAACATTTTACACACATGTAAAAAAACAAGTATCGCGCATCGATTTAAAGGTGCATCAATTAGGCCTAAATGGCTTTGATTTTTATCATCTATTTAATAACAATCAGTTGAAGGCAAATACCTTGGATGCCGATTGGCTTTCTGCAAATTTTTACAAGAACAAGCAAGTCCCGCTTGGTGCTAATGACTATATGCTGTTTCCTCAGCAACTCATTGATAACATCCCCTATCCTATTTGCATTAAGCAAGTGAACATTAAAGGAGGACAAATAAAAAGCGAGATTTTAAATCAAGGTGCAAGCAGAGCAGGTGTCATTATCATTGATCAGTTACAGGCACGATTTGAAAATATTGACAATCGTGATTATCAAGGCAATGTCATGAAAGCATCCTTGACAGGCAGATTAGCGGGTTCAGGCAAGATGAAAGTGAATGCCATATTTGATATGTTTGCTAAGGATTATAAACATCAAGTACGCGCAGAAATTGGTAGTATGCCATTTCAGCAATTGAACAGTTTTATGCTGGATTTTGCCTCCATTGAAATAATGAGTGGGCAGCTTAATGAAGCCATCATTGATATATCAGGCAACAATCAAAAGCTTGATTGTAATTTGTATTTGGGATACAATAATTTATCGATGAATCTGCTTAAAAATCAAAACAAAAAACACAAGCGCTACCGCAACATTGCATCTGCATTAGCCAACACCTTGATTTATAAAAATAATCCCGAACCTGGTAAAAGGGTCAGATTAACCAATACTATTTATACTTATGAACCCCGTAAATTTATTGTTGGCAATTGGATTACAGCAACTTTTAATGCATTACTGATAACAACTGCACCGAAGGCGGCCGCTGCACTTGAGATTGTTGGTGCCCATCAACAACCTGATAGTTTGCCCCAAAGAAGAACTCCAAAATGGTTACAAAGATTTTTAAAGAAAAGTCGACTAAAATAGTTTTGGCAACATATTTGTAATCGTTTCATTAAAATATTTAATATGAAAAAAGCAGGTCTCCTCATAGCTGTTATCAGCATAGGATTTTTAAATGTACAAGCACAAATCAAATTGCCAGCCAACAAGTTAGAAAACACCATTAGTAACGCGGGCAAAAATATCAAGGGAAGCAAAGGCGGCTCACTCAGCGAATCAGATATAGCAAGTGGGCTCAAGGAAGCACTCGACATAGGAACAAAGAATGCAGTGCGTTATGTTTCTAAAACCGATGGTTATTTGAAAAACCCTAAGGTTAAAATTCCATTTCCTCCTGAGATAACAAAAGTTGAAACAGCAGTGCGCAAGGTAGGTATGAATAAGCAAGCAGACGACTTTATTGCCTCTATGAATAGGGCTGCTGAAGATGCCGCTAAAAGCGCCATTCCAGTATTTTCTGATGCTATTAAAACTATGTCCTTATCAGATGCCAAATCAATTTTAAATGGCAATGAAACAGCTGCAACTAATTATTTTAAGGGCAAAACAAGTACAGAACTTGCCGCTAAATTTAAACCCATTGTAACACAAAGCATGGAAAAAGTAAACGTGACTAAATACTGGGAGACCATTTCAACCGGCTACAACAAATTACCAATGACACAAAAAGTAAATCCCGACCTTGAGCAATATGTTACGGATAAAGCCATAGAGGGACTATTTAAAATGATTGCTGAAGAAGAAATTAAAATTAGGAAAGACCCTGCCGCACGTGTGTCAGATTTACTCAAAAGTGTATTCGGTTCTTAACTTTAAAACCTCTTTTAACCATGATTACCATCTATCACAAATCGAGCTGCAGCACCAGTAATAAAGTATTAGGAATGCTCAAAGAATCGGGAAAAAAATACAAGGTGATTGAATATATTAAAACACCACTTAATGCCGAAGAAATAAAGCAATTGCTTGTTAAATTGGGACTACCTGCTGAGGCCATAATCAGAAAAAAAGAAGTATTATACAAGGAACAATACGCACACAAAAAATTGACTGAGGAGGCTTATATTCAAATGCTGGTTGAGCATCCTAATTTAATTGAAAGACCTATTCTTGTAAAG
>JBILUU010000092.1:0-9134 GCA_044370815.1 Bacteroidia bacterium | reverse complement strand
CATGATTAAAGCAGCAGCACAAAACGGGTGGATTGATGGTGAAAAAGCAATGATAGAGAGCTTAACAGCCATTAAACGCGCAGGAGCCAAAATTATACTTACCTACTTTGCGAAAGAATATGCGCAGTTAGGCAAGTATTGATAATTAAAAAACTTCCCTATTTTTGTTCAATAATTTCTATCCAATGATTCAAAGAATTCAGTCGGTTTATTTATTGTTGGTAATGGTATGTCAAGGAATACTTTTTGCAACATCCTTGGCAACATTCTCCTCATATGAGAACAGTTATTATCTTGGCCTTACAGGTTTATATAAACTCAGTTCTGCCGGTGAAGAGTTATTGTTTAATAGTTACGCATTGATGGCTTTTAATATTTTGATTATTGTATACTCAGCGGTCGTTATTTTTAGCTTTAAGAACCGTAAAAAGCAATTGAGATTGGCCGGATTCAATATCATCTTGCTATGCGGTTTTATTTTGCTCATGTTTTTTGGTTTCGACAATGCCAAATCGTTCTTAAATATTTCGTCAACCGCTCAAACTGCAGAACTATCAACAACATACGGTATTGGAATGATACTTCCCTTGCTATCGCTCATCTTTTGTTTGCTCGCTATTAGAGGCATTAGAAAAGATGAAGAATTGGTGAGGAGTGCAGATAGAATCAGATAATTATTACTAACCTTAAATATAATCTCATGAAAAAAATCTACTTGTCACTAGTTTCAATAGTTGGTGCACTGGGCCTGCATGCGCAAACAATTAATTCACTTCATTTTCCCTCTCCGGGCGATAATTTTACCTACTTCCTAACCGATACCAATGGCATCTATCCTGGCACTTCGGGTGCTAATCAGGTATGGAATTTCGAAGATTTGAATGTTGATACTGTGATGCAAACCGACAGTTATTTGGCACCTATCGTAACCACGCCACCTGTTACCGGTCATACCACTGTATTGGGAGATATTCAAAACGGATATACATTTTTTAAAAACACTACCACCGATTTCACACTTATGGGAAATTCTGACAGCGGCAACGTGAATGTAACCGCTTTTACAGATCCTATCAGAACCATCACATTCCCTTTTTCATTCAACTCAACACAAACAGATAATTTCAGTTTCAATATTACCGTGCAAGGATTTCCGGTAAGTGTTACCGGTACGGTGAATACGGTTGCCGATGGCAGTGGAAATCTGCTGTTGCCTCAGGGGGCCTTCAATAATGTAATCAGAGTAAAAACAACTATTGCATCTAACATATCGGTACCACTCGTTTTTAACGGAACACAAAACCAAACTATTTACGAGTGGTATGATGGTATTAATAAATTTGCCCTTCTGCATTGGGAAGAAACTGTTTTAGACCTTGCTGGAACTGTCACAAGCGACAGAATAGTTTGGGTTGCCAATTCGGGCCCTGCCGGTTTAAATACAGCCCAACAAAATGTAGACTTCAGTTTGATGCCCAATCCGGCTGCTGAGCAGGTAACTATTTTATTCGATAATTCAACTGCAGCGTCAACTAAAATAGCTATTTACAATACTGTTGGTCAGCTTGTGTACGAAAATAATCAAGTAAACGCAGCAAACAATCGCCTTACGGTAAATACATCAAATTTTGAGAAGGGTGTTTATTTTGTAAACATGTTGCAAGACAACCGCACTATAACTAAAAAATTGGTGGTGCAGTAACCTCTATTTATCATCGGAGAGGTGATAAAAAGTTTGTTACCTCTCCAATGTTTGATGTATATCTTACTTAAATATTTTACCTAAAGTCAAAAATAATTCTCAACTTTGTTGCAGGTATAACAAAGCTATCTTAGCAAAAGGCACGCTGTAAAAAGATGAAAAAAATTCTCGCCCTCCTTTTTTTAATTTCATTGTACGGAAGCGCAGCCATTGCCCAAAACGATAGCATCAACAAAACAGATGAGCAAGGTTGGAAACAAGGTAAATGGGTTGAGCTGAGTGATGGTGAAGATGCACAGGGTTGTGAAGCCGGTACGCGTTTAGAAGAAGGTTATTACAAGGATAATAGGAAGGTTGCAACTTGGAAGAAGTATTGGTGCTCAGGTAAATTGAAGAATGAGCTTACCTATAATGCCGACAGGAGTATCTCTTCTAAAGACTATTTTGAAGATGGTAAAGTAAAGGAAGAAGGAACCTGGAACAGTGTTGGCTGGATTGGTCCGTATAAAATGTATCACCCCAACGGAAAGCTTTATTACGAATGGAATTTTGATCAAAGCGGCAAACGTACCGGACGTCAGAAATATTATTTCGATAATGGTAATGTGATGTTTGACGGAGATTGGAACCAAGGTAAAGAGTCGGGCGTTATCAAAGAATATTATGAAAATGGCGCTCTAAAAAGCGAGAAATTTTTCAATGATGGAGCACTCGATACCAATCAGGTTAAGATTTATCCCCCAAAAGAAGTAAAACCAACTGAAGTAAAGAAAGTTGAGCCCCCTAAGGATGAAAAGCCCAAGCAAAATAATGCACAGTTGGGAGTGATTAATGACGGATATAATAAAACATTTACCAAAGAAGGAAAAATTGATCGCGAAGGAGAGTTCAGAAACGCCAAATTATACGATGGAAAAGAATACATCTATAAGGATGGTAAAGTTGAAAAAATTGCAATAGTAAGAGAAGGAAAAGTAATTCGTTATGAAACACCTAAGGGCGATAAATAGCTTCAAACTTGATGCGCGATGTTGTTAAATAGTTGATTACATCATCTATTTATTTATACAACATTTATTCCAATTATTATGAATATCAAGCAAGAATTATCCCTATACAACACGCTTACGCGTAAAAAAGAAAAATTTGAACCACTCAATCCTCCTTTTGTAGGTTTGTATGTTTGCGGCCCAACGGTATATAGCGATGTACATTTGGGTAATTGCCGAACATTTATTTCGTTCGATTTGATTTATAGATACCTGTTGCACTTGGGTTACAAGGTGCGCTATGTGCGAAACATTACCGATGCAGGACACTTAGAAGGAGATCGCGATGAAGGTGATGATAAGTTTGCCAAAAAAGCACGTTTGGAACAAGTTGAACCGATGGAAATTGTACAACGATATACCCTTGGATTTCATGATGTAATGCGCGCCTTTAACACCTTGCCGCCTTCCATAGAACCTACCGCAACCGGTCATATTTGCGAACAAATTGAAATGACTAAAAAAATCATTGAAAATGGGTATGCTTATGAGGTAAACGGAAGTGTTTACTTTGATGTAGAGAAATACACACGCGAGCACAACTATGGCGAGCTTACCAATCGCAAGCTCGAAGACTTATTGGAAAATACCCGCGAACTTGGTGGACAAGATGAAAAAAAGGGTAGACTAGATTTTGCCTTGTGGATTAAAGCCAAGCCCGAACACCTAATGCGTTGGCCTTCTCCTTGGGGTTGGGGGTTTCCAGGTTGGCATATTGAATGCTCTGCCATGAGCACCAAGTATCTAGGTGAAACATTTGATTTGCACGGTGGAGGTATGGATTTGCAGGCTACCCACCATACAAATGAAATTGCGCAATCAAGAGCATGCAGTCATCAAGCACCTGCCAATTATTGGTTGCACACCAACATGCTTACTGTAAATGGAGTTAGGATGAGCAAAAGTGCCGGCAATGGTTTTCTCCCCGAGGAACTATTTACCGGAAATCATCCGCTGCTAGAAAAAGGTTATGCACCTATGTCGGTACGATTTTTTATGATGCAAACGCACTACAGGAGTACGCTAGATTTTAGTAATGAGGCGCTTCAGGCGGCTGAAAAGGGGTTTGCCAAACTGATGAATGCAGTTAAAACCATGACACATTTAAAAACATCTTCATCTTCTACATCTAATATACAGGCACTGGCTGATCAATGCTATGTTGCCATGAATGATGATTTTAATAGTCCCGTGCTAATTGCACATTTGTTCGAAGCAGTGCGCATTATCAACTCGGTAAACGATGGCAAAGAATCTATTACCTCGGAAGATCTAAAATTGCTGCAACAAACCGTATATACATTCGTGTTTGAGGTAATGGGTTTGAAATCGGAACAAGAAAATCAAGGCACGGGAAATAAAGCCCTTGATACAGTGATGAATTTGATACTTGCTCAACGTGATGAAGCAAAAAAACGCAAGGACTTTGCTGTTTCCGATCAAATTAGAGATCTATTGTTGGCAGGAGGCATCAGTATTAAAGATACCAAAGAAGGAACCGTTTGGCAGCTCAATTAATTAGATTGTTTTAAACCATCGTGCAGTGCAATAAATTTTACATCAATATTCAATCGTTTGCCTCGTATGAAAACAAGTACCTCAACTATAATGAATAAGCCAATTTTGCTCTGCTTATGCTTGTGTGTCTTACATTTTTCTTGTAAGCACGATAACACCTCTCAGCAAACTACCGAAAATGTGGTGAAAGAAGCTGTGTTTACACCAAAAGCACCATCATTTAATCAAGACTCTGCCTACCTCTGGGTTAAAAAACAAGTTGAATTTGGTCCGCGCGTGCCCGGAAGTAAAGCTCATGCATCGTGTGCTGTATTTTTGGAAGAAACTTTAAAATCGTTCGGATTGTCTGTGATAGTGCAAACAGGCCCTGCAACCACCTATGACGGTAAAATATTTACCATCAAAAATATTATTGCTTCCTACAAACCAGAAATGCAAAAAAGGGTATTGTTATTGGCTCATTGGGATAGCCGACATATTGCTGACAACGATATTAAAGAAAATTATAACACCCCTATTATTGGTGCCGATGATGGCGCAAGCGGAGTAGCGGTGCTGCTCGAAATAGCAAGGCAAATAGCAAAGGCAGAATTAAGAACAGGAGTTGATTTCTTTTTCTCGGATTTGGAAGACTACGGGCAACCATCTGATAGCAATTTACCACCTATGCGCGACAGTTGGTGCTTGGGAACGCAGTACTGGGCCAAAAACACGCATGTTCCGGGCTATACCGCAAGCTACGGCATATTATTAGATATGGTAGGGGCAAAAGGAGCTGTTTTTCCGCGTGAAGGAACAGGTACTTACTTTGCACCCGATGTCATCAACAAAGTGTGGGGCATTGGAAAAAATTTGGGCTATGGCAGTTACTTTATTGATGAGCAAACGGGAAATACCACCGATGACCATTTGTACGTGAATACGATTGCAAAAATACCATGTATTGATATTGTTCATATGAATCCTGCAACGAGTAGTTATGGCGAGCATCATCATACCATCAAGGATAATATCGATATCATTGATAAAAATACCTTAAAAGCAGTTGGACAAACTGTATTGGAAGTGCTGTATCAAGAGTAACAACACACTTTTTATTAATCAATGAAAACTAACTCAAAGTATGAGTAGTGCTTGTATTAGTGCAAGATTTTAAATAGCATTTCACGCATCAGTTCCCCTTTGTCATTAGCTATGCCATCAATACCTTTGCTGCGCATGTCATAGTCATGTAAATAACCAATAATTCGTACCAATTTTTGTAGCGGATAGTTTTTACTAGCTGTTTCCAAATCTTTCAATTGAGGAAAGTTGACGCGCATTTGCGACATTACTGCTTGAGGATTTTTATCGGGAAGGGTCTGATAAAATAATAATTTTGAGAAGTAGGTATACAACACCGCAATACTCATCTCAAAGGGATGTTCCTTGGGGTTGAGTGCAAAGTAATCAATAATTTTGTTGGCCTTTAAAACATCTTTTAAGGCAATGGCATTTTGCAATTCAAATATGTTGAAATCCTTGCTGATACCAATAAACTGCTGCACATCATCAGGCGTAATTTCTTCCTCGTTCTTTTTGTTGATTGACAATTTGTTTAATTCATTAACAATACGGCTGAGGTCATTACCAAGGTGATCGGCAAGCATCTGCACAGCTTTTGGATGAATCTTTATTTTGTGTGAGGCGGTATATTTGGCAATCCACTCTGCAAGCTTATACTCCTTTACTTTTTCAGATAAAAACATGGTAGCATTTTTATCTATCGACTTTGCCAATGCAGTGCGTTTGTCCAGTGTTTTGTATTTATAACAAATTACCAGGATGGTTGTACTAAGGGGCTTTAATACATACTCCTCAAAAGGGCTGATTTCAGATTCTTTCTTGCTGTTTTTAGCTTGTATTTTCACACTCACTACATCGGTGAGATTTTTTATTTCTTGGGCCTCGCGCACAATAATCACCTGTCGATCGGCCATCATTGGAAAACGCTTGGCGGCACTGATTAAACTAATGAGGTCAGTATCCTTACCATATAAAACTGTTTGGTTAAATTCCTTTTCTGACTCATCAAGTACGTTGTTTTCTATGTAATCCGCTATCTCATCAATATAATAGGGCTCTTCACCCTCCAAAAAATAAATGGGAGCATATTTTTTTGCTTTGAGCGAAGTAATGATATTTTCGAAAGTCTCTTTTGGCAATTTAAATCAAATTTTCTTTGTTTTATGTAACACTGCGCCTACTCAAATCGCAGGTGCTTGACTGTATTTTTGTTATTGATTAATTGATTGAGCGATTCAATGCCAATCTTTAGATGAATATCTACATAGTTTTCGGTCACTTTTTTATCGCTTTCAGAGGTTTTAACTCCGGTTGATATCATGGGTTGATCACTCACTAAAAGTAATGCTCCTGTGGGTATTTCGTTGTAAAAACCTGTGCTGAAAATTGTGGCAGTTTCCATATCAATGCCCATTACTCTTAATTTGCGCAAGTAGTCTTTAAATTCTTCATCATGCTCCCAAACACGTCTATTGGTAGTATATACAGTTCCTGTCCAATAATCGCGATCAAATTCTCTAATAGTGGTGCTCACTGCTTTTTGTAAGCTAAAGGCAGGCAGCGCAGGTACCTCGGGTGGAAAGTAATCATTGGATGTCCCCTCTCCGCGTATGGCAGCTATGGGTAATATTAAATCGCCCAATTCATTTTTCTTTTTCAAGCCGCCACATTTGCCTAAAAATAAACATGCTTTGGGCATGGTGGCGCTCAATAAATCCATAATAGTGGCAGCATTGGCACTTCCCATGCCAAAATTGATAATGGTTATATTGTTGGCGGTTGCATTAGGCATTATTTTATCAGTACCATCTACAGGAACCTGATTCCACGCTGCAAACATGCGCACATAATTATTGAAATTAGTGAGCAGGATGTATTCTCCAATACTGTCTATGTTTAAACCCGTATATCGGGGCAACCAGTTGGCAACAATTTCTTCCTTGTTTTTCATCTGTTACAGTATAGGTAAGGTTTATATAATTAAGTTTCCAAAAGTAATCAATTGTTTGAATTGTGTTACCAAATACAAATATTTTAAGATATTGAATGTTGATTTGAAAGTTTGTAAAATTCACCTTTATCGAAACATTAAATGCTACAGTTGGGCCAGCAAAGAACCCCAAAGGAACTAATTATTGAAACGCAGCACTCCAACTAAAAAATGTTTTGTGTGTATGTCTAATGTTTGATAATTTTGTTTGCCATTTTTACATCACTCAATTGTTAACTAATCATTTTGAAAACATCCGATATACTTAATCTTCCGGCTGCACCGCTCAAATTAGAGGAAAAGAATGGGAAAACTTTTGTATTTGATTTGATTCGTAAAAAGTGGTTGCAACTTACCCCTGAGGAGTGGGTCAGACAGCACATGATTAATTATCTCATTAACAATAAAAGCTATCCGGCATCTTTGTTTAGTCTCGAAGCCGGTCTTACCTACAATGGCCTAAAAAAAAGAAGCGACATTCTTGTTTATGGTATCAATCGAAAACCCCTGCTCCTTGTTGAATGTAAATCATCCTCTGTTGCCATTAATCAGCAGGTTGTTGAGCAGGTGAGTGTATACAACACCGCATTGGGAGCAGCTTATTTGTGTGTTACAAATGGTTTAAAGCATTATTGTTGGAACAAAGATGAGTCCACTGGAAACTTCCAATTTTTTAATGAAATTCCCGATTACAAGGAGGTTTCATTAAGTTAAGTCGAATTTAAAATAAACATAATCTAATTTTACTGCTACCAATTGGCTGTTTGGCAAAATTTATTTACTTTTGTAACCCTTTTGATAACAAAAGCATATAAACGTTGTTATCAGTATAATATCAACTTAATAAAATAAAACATGAGTAACACAAAAACATCTCCGGCCGAAAAGTTTAAAGTAAAAGACCTTTCACTGGCAGAATGGGGAAGAAAAGAAATTAAATTGGCTGAGGTTGAAATGCCGGGTCTAATGGCTATTCGTGCTGAATATGGCGATAGTAAGCCCTTAAAAGGTGCGCGTATCGCAGGATGCTTGCACATGACTATTCAAACTGCAGTGCTTATCGAAACATTAACTCACTTAGGTGCTCAGGTTTCTTGGTCATCATGTAACATTTTCTCCACGCAAGACCATGCTGCTGCTGCAATTGCTGCTGCTGGTATTCCGGTATATGCTTGGAAAGGAATGAACGAAGAAGAGTTTGATTGGTGTATTGAGCAAACTTTGTTTGCCTTTGAAGGTGGCGAGCCATTAAACATGATTTTAGATGATGGTGGAGATTTAACCAACATGGTGTTCGATCGTTATCCGGAATTAATCAAAGGAATCAAAGGTTTATCAGAAGAAACTACCACAGGGGTTCATCGTTTGTATGAGCGCATGAAAAACGGTACCTTACACATGCCTGCTATCAATGTAAACGACTCTGTAACCAAGTCTAAATTCGATAACAAATACGGTTGCCGCGAATCATTAGTGGATGCTATCCGTAGAGCTACAGATATTATGCTTGCAGGAAAAGTTGCTGTAGTTGCCGGTTATGGTGATGTAGGTAAAGGATCTGCACAGTCACTCAGCAGTCAAGGTGTGCGTGTAATTGTTACTGAAATTGACCCAATTTGTGCCCTACAAGCAGCCATGGATGGCTATCAAGTAATGAAAATGGACAATGCAGTTAAAGTTGCCGATATCGTAGTTACTGCTACTGGTAACAAGAGCATCATTGTAGATCGTCATTTCAAAAATATGAAGCATAATGCCATCGTTTGCAACATCGGTCACTTTGACAACGAAATCGATATGGCTTGGTTGA